>NC_014472.1:0-302500 GCF_000153165.2 Maribacter sp. HTCC2170 | reverse complement strand
ATAGATGATGGCATCGAGAATATAATTGATGATTATTGTGCACTGTTGGCTGCAACCGAACTTTTTGATGCTACAAATGATCAAAAGTATTTGGCCTATGCTAGAAAACGCATGGTTTTGCTTAGCAGTAGATTAAACAGTGATAATAATTATCGAAATTGGTGGAAAGCTGATGATAAAGGAGAGAGACCTTTTTATCATGGTTCTGATGCCGGATTACCATTAATTGCCTTAAGCAGATACCTTGAATTTGAATTTGAAAATAATTCAAGGAAAATTGCCATAAAAGCAATTCAACAATCCATAGATTTTGAGATAAAAATTACCAATGATGTCAACAATCCGTTTGGGTATCCAAGGCAATATATCAAAGCCGTTAACGAAGATAACAATAGGGCTTCCTTCTTTATTCCACACAAGAACGAATCGGGTTATTGGTGGCAAGGGGAAAACTCACGTTTGGCATCCCTATCCAGTGCTTTTTATATTAGTATGAAATATATGACCGAGAGCCAAAAAAAGAGCGCATTGGAATATGCGGCCAATAATATAAATTGGATAATGGGGCTTAATCCTTATGATGTGAATATGGTTGATGGTTTGGGTTTCAACAATCCGGAATACATTGAGCAAGTAAACTTAAATTTTAAGGGCGGTGTTTGTAATGGTATTACTGCAGGATTTACAGATGAAAACGATATCGCATTTATGCCATTGCCACAGAATAATGATCCGGCACAACGCTGGAGATGGTCTGAACAATGGATGCCTCACGGCGCATGGCTAATATTGGCGGTTTCATCAGCGCGATAACATGCATAGTTTCAAAATGAAGTAACTGAAGTTAAAGAGTATGGCAAAAAGTAAAAAGTTCATAGGGATTGATTTAGGTGGAACGAAGGTAAATGTGGGTCTAGTGGAAGGTGACAAGGTAATCGAAACGGAATATGCCAAGCTTCCTCAGAATCAAAAAAGTGAAAGTGAAGTAATTGATCTAATTGTTGACTTGACCAAGAGTGTTATTTCAAGAAATAATATTGATGGTATTGGGATAGGAGTGCCAAGTATATTGGACAGAAAAAAAGGAATCATTTATGAGGTGCAAAACATCCCTTTATGGAATGAGGTGCCTTTAGGAAATATTTTGGCAAAAGAATTTGATGTTCCAATTTATATGAATAATGATGCGAATTGTTTTGCCTTGGGTGAGTATTATTTTGGTGCTGGTCAAGGATGTGAGCATTTTGTAGGATTAACTTTGGGAACTGGAATGGGTTCAGGAATAATTACCAATGGACGCCTTTTGAATGACGCAAATTGTGGTTCAGGTGAATTTGGGATGATCCCTTATAAAGAAGGTGTTCTAGAAGATTATTGTAGCGGCAAATTCTTTAAAAGACATTATAATTCAAATGGGGAAGAGTTATTGTATCTGGCTAAAAAGGGAGATGTTAAGTCTATTGAAGCATTTGAGCAATTTGGAATCCATTTAGGAAATGCAATTAAGATTATTTTGTATGCAATTGATCCTGAAAAGATAATAATTGGTGGCTCGATTTTAAATTCTGCTTCCTTTTTCAAGAAAAGTTTAGAAAACAGTATTCAAAACTTTGGTTACAAAAAAGTTCTTGAGAATTTTGAAATTAAATATTCAAATACTCCAAACATTGCTGTTTTAGGTGCTGCCTCACTTTGTTTAGAAAGCAAAAACTGAATTACATCGATTATACGGATTCAGATTATTATATCCTAGGTAAATCCCCTTCTCCTTTTAAAGGTAATGTTGATTCCCCCATTAAATAAGAATCAACATGATGGGCCGCTTGGCGCCCTTCGGATATTGCCCAGACAATCAACGATTGACCTCTTCTCTGATCACCGGCTACAAAAACACCGGGAACATTAGACATATAATCTTTTTCCGATGCTTTTATATTGGTTCGGGTATCGGCTTCTAACCCTAGTTGTTCAGCAATGGTCATTTCAGAGCCTGTAAAGCCCATAGCAAGTAGTGCTAATTCACATTTCCATTCTTTCTCACTTCCTTCAATTTCCTTTAAAATAGGACGTTGCCCTGGTTGCTTAATCCATTCTACTTCTGATGTGATTAAACCTTTTAGCCTTCCATCTTTATCACCAACAAATTCTTTCGTAGAAATGCTAAAAAATCGTTCTGCTCCTTCCTTATGTGATGTACTTGTTTTCAATCGCATGGGCCAAAACGGCCAAGGTTGGTCTTCAGGACGTTCTTTAGTGGCCATAGGCATAATCTCAAAATTAGAAACAGATGTTGCACCATGTCTTATTGATGTTCCAATACAATCCGATCCAGTGTCACCACCGCCTATAACAATGACATCTTTGTTAGTTGCTAAAATCTCTTTGTCAAATTTCTTTATTCCATCAACTCTACGATTATTCTGAGGTAAAAAATCCATGGCTTGCACAACACCGTCTAAATCTGAACCTTTTATTGGCAGCTTTCTCCTTACCGTTGCTCCTCCACATAAAACAATGGCGTCAAATTCTTTTTTTAGGTCATTCGCATCAACGTCCTTTCCGACATTAATACCACATTTAAACTCGATACCTTCCTCTTCTAAAACTTTTAACCTTCTATCAATTATATGTTTTTCCATTTTAAAATCAGGAATGCCATATCGTAGAAGACCTCCAGGTTTTTCATCTCTTTCAAAAACTGTGACCAAATGTCCGGCCCTGTTCAATTGCTGCGCAGTTGCCAACCCTGCAGGACCAGAGCCAATTACCGCTACTGTTTTCCCTGTCCTATTGGCTGGCGAACTTGCGGTAATCCAACCATTTTTAAATGCTGTCTCGACGATATTTTTTTCTATGTTCTCAATGGTCACAGGGTCTTCATTGATGCCTAAAACACAGGCTTCTTCACATGGGGCTGGGCATAATCTTCCAGTAAACTCTGGGAAGTTATTTGTTGCATGTAAAATTTTAGTAGCCTTTTCCCATTTGCCGCGATAAACTGCATCATTGAAATCTGGAATCAAATTCCCTAAGGGGCAACCACTATGACAGAATGGAATGCCACAATCCATACAACGGGCACCTTGATCTTTTAGTTCCTTTGCTTTCATAGGAACTGTAAACTCTTTATAATGCTTTACGCGTTTTTCAACGGACGTATAACCTTCTACTTTTCTATCGAATTCCAAAAATCCTGTTGTCTTTCCCATGTTTCGATTTATATAGTTTCTAATTTTTCTTTTTCCAGGCGAATAAGGGCTTGCCTGTATTCTTCAGGGAATACTTTTACAAAATCAGGCAGGCATTCCTCCCAATTTTCCAATATGCGCTGAGCTAGCGGGCTCATTGTGAAATTGTAATGACTTTCAATCAATTCCCGTAATTGGGCAATATCTTGGTCTTCTTCAACCGCTAATAGATTCAATGCTTCTTTGTTGCACTTCTTTTCAAAAGTTTTGTTCTTATTATAAACATAGGCAATGCCACCACTCATTCCCGCGCCGAAATTTCTTCCTACTTCACCAAGAATTACCGCTACACCTCCTGTCATATACTCGCATCCATGATCACCTATTCCTTCAACCACTGTTTTTGCCCCAGAATTTCTAACGCAAAAACGTTCTCCCGCTTTTCCATTAATGTAGGCCCTTCCAGCAGTTGCACCATACAATGTTACGTTGCCGGTAATTACATTCTCTTCCGGGACAATCGTGGAACCATCAGGTACTTTTATTACCAATTTAGCTCCTGAAAGCCCTTTGCCAAGATAATCATTGGTATTTCCATTTACTGTCATGGTTAGCCCGCGCGTTGCGAATGCCCCAAAACTCTGGCCGGCTGAACCGGTAAAATTCAATTTTATGGTATTGATGGGCAAGCCTTGGGCTCCATAGACTTTTGAAATCTCATTACTAATTATGGCTCCTATTGCCCGATCAGTATTATGTATTGGAAAATCAAGCGAAATTTTTTCTTTCCTAAATAAAGCAGGATGTGCTTTTTCAAGAATTTCAAATTCTATTGATTTGTCCACATCATGTACTTGTTTTTGGGTATTGTAGAACTTGGTCCCTTTTGGCACATCAATTTGATGTAGGATAGGAGTGAGGTCTATTCCCGCTGCCTTGTAATGGGTAATGGCTTTTTTGCGATCTAGCTTTTGTACTTGACCAACCATTTCATTAATAGTTCTGAAGCCCAGTTGAGCCATGATTTCGCGTAATTCTTGAGCAACGAAGTACATATAGTTAACAACGTGTTCTGGTTTGCCTTTGAACTTTTTACGGAGTTCAGGATTTTGAGTGGCAATACCAACGGGACATGTGTTTAAATGACAGACTCTCATCATAACACAACCTGAAGCTACTAAAGGAGCTGTTGCAAAACCAAACTCTTCGGCCCCTAAAAGACAAGCTACAGCAACGTCTCTTCCTGTTTTTAGCTGACCATCACATTCAAGAACAATCCTATTTCTCAAATCGTTCATTACCAAAGTCTGTTGAGCTTCGGCTATACCCAACTCCCAAGGAAGTCCTGCATGTTTTAATGAAGTTAACGGTGAGGCTCCGGTTCCGCCATCAAAACCTGAAATAAGAACTACATCTGCTTTAGCCTTTGATACTCCTGCGGCTACAGTTCCTACACCAACTTCAGAAACCAATTTAACATTGATTCGAGCCTTTCTGTTTGCTGATTTCAAGTCAAAAATGAGCTGGGACAAATCCTCTATAGAATAAATATCGTGATGCGGTGGTGGTGATATCAATCCTACATAAGGAGTGGAATTCCTAGTTTGCGCAATAGCAGGATTAACCTTCGGGCCTGGAAGTTGACCACCTTCACCAGGTTTTGCTCCCTGTGCCATTTTTATTTGAATCTCCTGGGCGTTTGTCAAGTAGTTCGAAGTTACTCCGAATCTTCCTGATGCAACTTGCTTAATTGCGCTATTTCTCCAATCACCAGATTGGTTTTTGTAAAAACGTTCGGCATTTTCGCCACCTTCTCCAGAGTTGCTTTTTCCACCAATACGGTTCATGGCAATAGCAAGATTCTCATGAGCTTCTTTGCTAATTGAACCATATGACATGGCGCCAGTTTTGAAACGCTTTACAATTTCGGTCCATGGTTCAACTTCATCCAAAGGAATTGGGTCATAGTTTGAAAATTCAAAAAGACCTCGAATGGTCATTAAGCTTTTGGATTGCTCATTGACCATTTTGGAGAATTCCTTATAGGTATCGGGTTCGTTGCCCCGAACGGCTTTCTGTAATTTGGCAACGGATAATGGATTGAACATGTGCTTTTCGCCTTCTCTTCTCCATCTATATTCACCTCCGATTTCTAAATCTAAATTTGCGGCAATTTCTTTTTTGATATAAGCTTTTTGGTGTCGTTTGGCTATTTCTTTTTCAATCTCATAAAGCCCTATGCCTTCAATTCTAGTTGGAGTATTTGGAAAATATTTGTCAACAACCTTAGTGTTGATTCCGATGCACTCGAACAATTGTGAACCTCGATATGAGTTTAATGTCGAGATACCAATTTTGTTCATGACTTTGAGAATGCCCTTGCCAATAGCCTTGTTGTAATTCTTTATGGCTTCTTCAAAGGTAAATTCGGTGATATCATTTTCTTCAATCTGTTCTGCAATTATCTCATTTACCAAATATGGATTAATGGCACTGGCACCAAAACCGAACAGCAAGGCAAAATGATGTACCTCTCGTGGTTCAGCGGACTCAATTATAATGCTCAACTTGGAGCGTTTACCCAATTTTTGGAGACCGCTATTTACAAAAGAGCAAGCTAATAAAGCGGGTATTGGAGCTTTTTCTTCACTTGTATTTCTATCGGAAAGAATTATGATATTTGCTTCATCATCAATTGCTTTTGATGCTTGTCGCAGTATTGAATCCAAAGCTTCTTCCAAGCCATTATGCCCTCTTTTAATATCGTATAATATAGGTATGGAAACTACTTTATAATCCGGACTCGCATCATAGTTCTTGATTTTATCCAAATCTTCTTTCGAAATTACTGGATTCTGAATTTTCAGTTTTCTACAATAAAGTTCAGATATATCGAAAAGATTTTGATCACTACCAAGAGTTAGACTTATATCGGTAATCAGTTCCTCACGAATGCCATCCAATGGTGGATTGGTAACTTGGGCGAACAATTGTTTAAAATAATTGTAGATAAGTTGCGGACGTTCTGAAAGAACAGCTATAGGTGTGTCTGATCCCATTGAACCAATAGGTTCCTTGGCCGTTTTACCCATAGGTAAGATAATGGTATTGATATCTTCCAGCGTATAACCAAAGGTGGATTTGCGCTTTTCCAAAGACGCTTCACCCAAGAAAAGGGGGCAATCATTATATGGTATATCTTTAAGGTAAACTAGATTTTTATCAATCCATTTTTTATATGGATGACGTTGTGCGATTTCTTCCTTTATTTCTTCATCATTTACAATGCGCCCTTTCTCCATATTCACTAAGAACATTTTCCCGGGCTCAAGTCTTCCATGAAATTCTACATTTTCAGGCTCGATATCAACTACTCCGGTCTCAGAAGACATAATCACGTATCCATTCTTGGTGACAGAATACCGTGAGGGTCTAAGACCATTTCTGTCCAATACGGCACCAATGTAATTCCCATCAGTGAAAGGAATCGAAGCTGGGCCATCCCATGGCTCCATAGCACATGAGTTGAATTCATAGAAAGCTCTTTTTGCTTCCGACATTTCTGTGTTTTTTTCCCATGCCTCGGGCACCAACATCATCATTACTTCGGGCAAAGACCGACCTGTCATCAACAATAGCTCAACAATCATGTCCATTGTGGCCGAATCTGATTTTCCAGGTAATATTACTGGTAGAATGTTTTTTATTTCAGGACCGAACCAATCACTTTCCAATAGTTCTTCACGAGATTTCATTCTCGAAACATTGCCACGTAAAGTATTGATCTCACCATTATGACACATATACCTGAAAGGCTGTGCCAAATCCCATGTTGGGAAGGTATTGGTAGAAAAACGTTGGTGTACCAAGGATAATCTGGTGACCACTCGCGGGTCCATCAAATCAGTATAATAAAGACTAATGTCTTTAGGCATCAAAAGCCCTTTAAAAATTATGATTTTTGTTGAAAGACTTGGTAGGTAAAAGAACTTACTTTCAGACAGTTTTGAATCTAGTATGGAATGCTCAGTTACTTTTCTGGCAATGAATAATTTAAGGTTGAATTGAAAATCGTCCTGTTCATCATTTTCTTTTGCAATGAAGACTTGCTTTACAAAAGGTTCCGTCTCCATGGCTATTCTGCCAGGGATGGATTTGTTTACCGGAACATCGCGCCATCCGAGTAACTTTAACCCTTGCTTTTCTAAATTCTTTTCGAATTCCTTTATGCAATATTCTCTTTGGTTTTCTTTTTGGGGCAGAAATACATTGCTTACAGCGTATTTTCCTGTTTCGGGCAAATCAAAATCACAAACATCCAAAAAGAAATCGTGAGGAATGTCGATTAAAATTCCTGCACCATCACCAGTCTTCCCATCGGCACTAACCGCTCCTCTATGTTCCAGTTTGTCCAGTATTTCAAGAGCCTTGTGGATTATATCATTTGATTTAATTCCTTTAAGACTACATATGAATCCAGCTCCACAATTATCGTGCTCAAATTCTGGAAGGTATAACCCTTGTTTTATCAATTTCATCTGCTGCTTTTTATTTCAATTAAGAGGTCATATGTAATTGGCCTTTGAAGTCTTTTCGTGTGCATTAAATAATGCAAAGGCCTATTTCATAAATTATGGTATTTCTACAAAAATATCATAATCTATAAATAATCATCATTGATGAATGGAATTCTAGTAAAAAAATTCAACGTTTTTAAATATTTGCTAAAATAAACTCAATATCGAATTTTTAAGGGGTGTTTATTGAGATATTGATAAAACCCTATTTTGGAAAACAGGGTATTTTGGTCTAATAGGGCTAAAACAAATTTTAGATCAAGTAAAAATATTAGGACCTTAAAATGCTTCTCGAAATAACAATTTTTTGAATTTCGGATGTACCTTCATAAATCTGGGTGATTTTAGCATCCCGCATTAGACGTTCAACGTGATAATCTTTTACAAAACCGTTACCACCATGAATTTGCACTGCTTCAACAGAAGTTTCCATCGCAACTTGCGAGGCATATAATTTTGCCATTGCCCCGGATAAATCGTAATTGTCCCCATTGTCCTTGTCTTTAGCTGCTTTATACACTAAAAGCCTTGCCGCTTCAATTTTGGTATGCATATCGGCCAGCTTAAATGCAATTGCTTGGTGATTTGCTATCTCAGTTCCGAAGGCTTTACGTTCTTTAGAATACTTTTTTGCGAGTTCGTAAGCACCAGCTGCAATACCCAATGCCTGGGCCGCAATGCCGATTCTTCCACCTGACAGGGTCTTCATGGCAAATTTGAAGCCAAAGCCGTCATCGCCAATACGGTTTTCCTTTGGAACTTTGACGTCATTAAAATTCAAGGAATGGGTGTCACTCCCCCTAATTCCTAGTTTGTTTTCTTTTGGCCCAATTTCGAAACCTTCCATGCCTTTTTCCACTATTAAGGCATTGATTCCTTTATGACCCTTTTCCCTATCTGTTTGTGCAATTACAAGGTAGAATTCTGCAGTACCTCCATTCGTAATCCAGTTTTTAGTGCCATTAAGAATATAATGATCTCCTTTGTCAATTGCAGTGGTCTTTTGTGAAGTTGCATCACTGCCTGCTTCTGGCTCAGAAAGACAAAAAGCGCCGATAACTTCACCCGTTGCCAATTTCGTCAAGTACTTTTGTTTTTGTTCTTCATTGCCATAGGTTTCCAATCCCCAGCAAACTAAGGAATTGTTAACCGATACAACTACGGAGGCAGAGGCGTCTATCTTTGATAATTCTTCCATGACTAAGGCATAGGAGACTGTGTCTAAACCACTACCCCCATATTTAGGATTTACCATCATGCCCAAAAAACCAAGTTCACCCATTTGCTTCACTTGTTCAGCCGGGAATTTTTGTGCATCATCACGTTCAATAACACCTGGTAATAATTCGGTTTGGGCAAAATCGCGAGCAGCTTCTTTAATCATTAATTGCTCTTCTGACAGTGAAAAATCCATAAACTAAAGTTTAAATTATTCACAACAAATATACAGTTATGTTATAAAATTCACAGGCTTTTAAAAGTTGTTTTAACTGTTTATTTATTTTCAGTTTAGATGGGATTAAGGCGATTTTTTAATTTCTGTATTTTATATTTGTTTTAAGTATTTCTTCAATTTGATTTAAACCAAAAATTATGAGACAGCACTAACCCCAATTGGGGATTTATTGTTAGAATTTTGAAAAATGAGAATTAAAATCAATGTCACATAATCGATAAAAAATCAAAATAAATGAAGGAACTTCTTCAAGCATACGAGAATAAACAACCCGAAATAGTCTTTAATTGGAAAGATTCGGAGACTGAAGCCGAAGGATGGACTGTGATTAATTCCTTAAGAGGAGGTGCTGCCGGTGGAGGTACAAGAATGAGAGAAGGCCTAGATCTTAATGAAGTATTGTCATTGGCAAAGACCATGGAGGTGAAATTCACAGTGTCAGGCCCTCCAATTGGCGGTGCAAAATCAGGAATTAACTTTAATCCACATGATCCAAGGAAAAAAGGAGTACTGCAAAGATGGTATCGCGCAGTTTCTCCTCTTTTAAAGAGTTATTATGGTACAGGTGGTGATTTGAATGTTGATGAAATACATGAAGTTATCCCCATTACCGAGGATGCTGGTGTTTGGCACCCTCAAGAGGGTGTTTTTAATGGTCACTTTAAGCCAACTGAGGCGGATAAAATTAATAGAATAGGCCAATTGAGGCAGGGTGTTATTAAGCCAATTGAAAGTGAATTGTACACACCAGATGTTTCTAGAAAGTACACTATTGCAGATATGATTACAGGATATGGTGTGGCTGAAGCTGTGAGGCATTATTACGATATTTTTGGTGGTAATGTAATGGGTAAAAAAGCTGTAGTTCAAGGATTTGGAAATGTTGGGGGTGCAGCCGCTTTTTATTTGGCGCAAATGGGAGCCAAAATTGTAGGGATTTTAGATCGGACTGGTGGTGTTATCAATGAAGAAGGGTTCAGTTTTGAAGAAATCAAGGACTTTTTTCTAAATAAGCATAATAACAATTTAATGGCCAGCGCTGATCAGATGATTCCATTTGAAGAAATAAAGGAGCGAATATGGACATTGCAAACCGAGATTTTTGTTCCTTGTGCAGCATCACGACTTATCACTAAAAATCAGATTTCTAAAATGATTGATACTGGTTTGGAAGTTATTTCTTGTGGGGCCAACGTCCCTTTTGCGGATAAGGAGATTTTCTTTGGGCCAATAATGGAATATACAGATGGAAGGGTTAGTCTTATTCCAGATTTTGTTTCAAACTGTGGTATGGCAAGAGTTTTTGCCTATTTCATGGAAAAAAGAGTAGGGATTGATGATGATTTGATATTTAAAGATACTTCTGATACCATAAGAAAGGCAATTTTGAATATCTTTAAACAAAATCATACCAAATTAAATTTGAGTAAAACTGGATTTGAAATTGCCTTAAAGCAATTAGTGTAAATTAAACCAACTATATATGGAAACCATTATTATTATCGTTTTTCTGGCAGGATACCTTGCCATTACCCTTGAGCACAATCTTAAAATAGACAAACTAATCCCAGCCTTGGCTATGATGGCTATTTTATGGGCGATTATTGCTCTTGCACACATGGATGTTTTTGAGGTAAATGCAGAGTTAAGGGAGCTGGAGCCTACGCATATCGATGAAATTCTCTTACATCATTTAGGAAAAACGGCAGAAATATTGGTGTTCTTGCTTGGGGCAATGACGATTGTTGAGATTATAGATTATTTTGATGGTTTTGCCACGATAAAAGGGTTTATAAGAACAAGGAGCAAGCGAAAATTGTTATGGTTGTTTTCTATATTGGCCTTTATCTTATCAGCAATAATAGACAATCTTACAGCAACTATTGTGTTGATTACCATTTTACAGAAAGTAATCAATGATAGAAATACAAGACTGTGGTTCGCAGGTATGATAATCATTGCCGCAAATGCTGGTGGTGCTTGGTCTCCTATTGGGGATGTTACGACAACAATGTTGTGGATTGCTAATAAAGTCTCGGCTTTAGAATTGATAAAACATGTCTTGATTCCTTCTATTCTTTGTATGGTGGTTCCAGTGTTAGTTGCCAGCAGATATAAAGCATTTAAGGGTAAAATCGGCAGTAAAATTGATGATTTGGAAGCTCCAAAATCAAAATTTGGTTCAACAATGTTGTATTTGGGTTTAGGTGCAATAGTATTCGTTCCTTTCTTTAAAACAATTACGCACTTGCCTCCTTACGTGGGCATGATGCTTTCCTTGGCTATAGTTGCAACCTTTGCCGAGATATATAGTAGTACTAAATTCAGTATATCAAATGTTGAGGGCGAAGACCATGACACTACAGGCCATCACAGTCCTGTTCATGCTTCCCTCTCAAAAATAGAATTACCCAGTATTTTATTCTTCCTAGGAATTTTATTGGCTGTTGCAGCGTTGGAATCTTTAGGGTATTTATTCAATTATGCTGGGATGTTAAATGAAGCTATACCTAATACCGATATTGTCGTAATGTTATTTGGCGTAGGTTCCGCTGTAATTGACAATGTCCCATTGGTCGCTGCCAGTATGGGAATGTTTTCAGAAAGTATGGACAATCCACTTTGGCATTTTATAGCATATTCAGCTGGTACAGGTGGTAGTATGTTGATTATTGGTTCAGCTGCCGGTGTAGTAGCAATGGGTATGGAAAAAATTGATTTCTTCTGGTATTTGAAGAAGATCGCATTTCTGGCTTTCATCGGTTTTGTGGTAGGTGCCGCGGCATTTGTATTTATGCGAGATTTTGTCCTGCACGTATAATTTAATCGACAAAATACCGTTATTAAGGCAACTTAAAGAAGAGAAATTATATGTCATTGATTCAAGATCTTGCACAAGACCCTGAAATAGGGGATGTTTTATCCGAAGAGAAAACCCTCTCGGTAATTGATTTAATTTTTAACGGCGGTACAGGAAGTATCGTGATTATCTCCATTTTATTTGTTTTATTGTTTGTTGCACTATATATCTATTTTGAACGGATATTTGCAATCAAAGCCGCTTCGAAAATAGATAGTAATTTCATGAATCAAATTAGGGATCATGTGACCAATGGTAAATTGGAGGCCGCTAAATTATTATGCGCCCAAACAGATTCTCCTGTGGCTCGTTTAACTGAAAAAGGGGTTTCGAGAATAGGGAAGCCATTGGATGATATAAACACGGCTATTGAAAATGCAGGTACCTTAGAGGTCTATAAATTGGAAAGAAACGTTAGTGTTTTGGCTACCGTTGCCGGTGCGGCACCAATGATTGGTTTCCTTGGAACCGTTATTGGTATGATTTTGGCATTTCATGAAATGGCCACAAGCGGTGGGCAAGCTGAAATGGGTTCATTGGCATCTGGTATTTATACTGCAATGACAACAACAGTTGCTGGTTTAATTGTGGGTATTATAGCTTATATAGGTTATAACCATTTGGTAAACAGAACTGATAAGGTTGTTCATAAGATGGAAGCCAATGCAGTGGAATTCTTGGATTTATTGAACGAACCACTATAGGCCACGGTATATGAAATTAAAAGGAAGAAATAAAGTAAGTCCGGACTTCAGTATGTCGTCTATGACCGATATTGTTTTCTTGTTGTTGATATTCTTTATGTTAACGGCAAATTCGCCAAATGCGTTGGATTTGCTATTGCCAAAAGCAAAGGGGAAATCAACGAACACACAAAATGTTTCAGTTAGTATTAACAAGAACTTGGAATATTACGTGAATAGCGAAAGAATTAACGGAGAGTACATTGAAATTGAATTAAAAAAGGCACTAGAAGGACAAGAGAAACCAACAATAATCCTACGGGCAGAAGAGAGCGTGGCCATTAAAGAGGCTGTTAACGTTATGGACATTGCCAATAGGAATAATTACAAGGTAATTTTGGCCGTGCGACCCAATTAATGTCGTTTTTAGATACGAGACACAAGAAAAAATCATTTACACTTACAACAGCCTTGTTAAGTGTGCTACTCCTTTTGCTTTTTTATATAGGATTGACCTACATGGATCCCCCTATTGAGAATGGTATCTCAGTGAATTTCGGAACCATGGATTTTGGTATGGGAGATAATCAGCCTAAAGAAAAAATAAGGTCAGAGCCTTTGGATATTCCTGAACCTCCAAACGTACAGGAAGAAGTTCAAGAGGCTGAAGCAGTACCAGAGCAAGTCGTAGAAGAAGTTGTTGAAAAAGAGCAACCTACAGAAAAAGTACTCACACAGGAGAGTGAAGAATCAATTAAAATAAAGCAACAGCAAGAAGCTAAGAGAAAGGCCGATGCTGCTGCTAAAAAAGCAAAAGCTGAAGCAGATAGGGTTGCCCGTGAAAAACGGGAAGCTGAAGAACAAAAAAGGCAAGAACAAGCGGCCAAAAAAGCTGAACTGGATAAGTTAATGGGGGGACTCAATAAATCAGATGGTTCTGCGACTGGTAGTGAAGGGGACGATAATAGACCTGGCGACAAGGGCCAACCTGATGGAGATCCATATGCAACTAGTTATTATGGTAGTCCAGGGTCAGGTAGTGGCACTGGAGGTTATGGACTAAACGGAAGGTCTTTGGTCAGCAAGGGAAAAGTAAAACAAGATTGCAATCAAGAAGGTAGGGTTGTCGTAAAAATTGTGGTTGATCGCAATGGCAAGGTTATCAGTGCTACTCCTGGCGTAAAAGGAACTACCAATAGAGCGGAGTGTTTATTAATACCTGCCAAGAAAACAGCATTCATGCATAAGTGGAATTTAGATTCTAATGCGCCGAATCAACAAATTGGTTTTGTGGTTGTCAACTTTAAATTAGGTGGATAAGTGACCTACAAAGAAACTTTGGATTGGATGTTTGCTCAACTTCCTGTCTATCAAGAAAAAGGAAAGGTTGCTTATAACGGAAAATTGGATAACATCCTGAACTTTTCTGTACATCTTGATAATCCTGAGAAAAAGTTTAAAAGTTTACATGTTGCAGGCACCAATGGTAAAGGCTCCAGTAGCCACATGTTGGCATCTATTCTTGATGAAGCGGGCTACAAAGTAGGACTTTATACTTCTCCACATTTAAAAGATTTTAGAGAACGGATTAGAATCAATGGTAAGACCATTGGTAAAAAACAAGTTGTTAGATTTATTGAGGAGAATGAGGTTTTTCTAAAGAAAAACAAATTATCTTTTTTTGAAATGACCGTGGGTATGGCCTTTCATTATTTTGCTGAAAAAAAGGTTGATATTGCCATTGTTGAAGTGGGATTGGGAGGAAAATTGGACTCAACCAATATAATAAACCCAGAAGTTTCGCTTATTACGAATATTGGTATGGATCATATTGATTTGCTTGGTGATAGTCTTGAGAAAATCGCTATTGAAAAAGCAGGAATAATTAAGGATAATGTCCCAGTTGTCATAAGCGAGTATCAAGAAGGAATAGGGGATACGTTTAAATCAATCGCAAAATCAAAAAATGCCAGTATAGTTTTTGCAGATCAAGAAATCCGCAAAGTTCATAAGAGTGAATTACTTGGAAACTATCAATCAAAAAATATTAAAGGGGTAGTTGCTGTATTGAAAGAACTCAAAGGTTTTAAGGTCAAACAAGAACACATTAAGCGTGGCTTAAAAAAGGTCATTAAGAATACTGGGTTGTTGGGCAGATGGCAAATATTGGGTAGGAAACCTATGATTGTTTGTGACACTGCACATAATAAAGAGGGGTTGACTTTGGTGCTGGAACAGTTAAGAAAACAAGAATTTAAAGAGTTACACTTGGTTTTGGGTTTTGTAAAGGATAAAAACTTGGATGCCGTTTTACCTTTATTTCCGAAAAACGCACAATATTACTTTTGCTGCCCTAATATTATGAGAGGCTTGAATGCCGAGTTGTTAGAAAATAAGGCCAAGGGGTATGGATTGTTTGGGAGTGCCTACAAATCAGTCAATACCGCATTTAAGACGGCGAGAAAAGAAGCTTCGAAAAAAGATATAATCTTTATCGGAGGCAGTAATTTTACAGTGGCTGAGGTCTTATGATTTTTTTTAATCTTTTCTTTTGGGTAATAGAAAACTATTCTATATTTGCACCCCGTTAGGGCGCGTAGCTCAGTTGGTTCAGAGCACCTGGTTTACACCCAGGGGGTCAGGGGTTCGAATCCCTTCGCGCCCACAACCTCAAAAAACCCCTTATTTCAAGGGGTTTTGTTGTTTTTAGCATTTATTTTAGTAAGTCAAATTCATGAAAAGGGGGCGCAATTATTATCGTCATTTTTATTTTAGGTTGATTTTCAGCATAGTGTATTTTGGTGAAAATTTATTTTGGGTTTTTGCCTTCTAGAATTGTAAGGTTCGTTTCATTATTTTTAACAATTATTTAAAATTAGATATTGATAAAATTTAACACCAATTTAAATACATTAAAAACTTTAACGTATTTTTGACTGTTCATAGTCCGAAAAGGGTTTTTGCCCGTATTTATTTGGACAATCGTTTTTTCTTCCCCAAAGAAATGGTATTGTGTTTATTCTAGAACTATTAATATTGTTTATATTTTTATTTAATACTAACCCCACTAACACTTATTCAATATGAGATTGAAAATTACTTTTTTATTTTTTGTTCAAATTTTACTTTTACATCAGATCGGTGCGCAATGCACCGGGGTTGATTTTGAAGAACGAAATGGTATAGCCATTTTAGAAGCTGAGGCCAAGACAGCTGGAAGTTGGAATAATGAATCCAAATCAGGAGCTTCTGCGGGTAGAACTTTGGCTTTCAGAGGATCAAATTCTTTTAGCGCACCTGGAAGTTCGGTAATTACTTATAGCTTACGAATAAATTCTCCTGGCACGTATCGATTTATTTGGAGAAACAAGATAGGAGTAATAGCTAGCCATAACCCTTCAACTGAGCACAATGATTCGTGGTTGAAAATCAATGCCTCAAATTTTTATGGACAAAGGGGGTCACACAGAATATATCCTGGAGGATCGGGGAAATCTCCTGTACCTAATGGTGCTTCTTCAGGTGGTTATTTCAAGATTTATACTAATAAAATTGATTGGAGTTGGGATACATGGACCAGTGATCATGATGCCCATAGTGTATATGCCACGTTTAATTCAGCAGGAACTTATACAATTAAACTATCAGGTAGGTCTAATGGCCATTATGTAGATAGAATGGTGCTTTATAAAGAAAGTAGTTATTCATTGGCCCAAGCACAAAGCTTATCATTATCTCAGACTAATTGTAGTGGCGGATCTAATCCCCCACCTCCACCCCCACCTCCACCGGCAAATAATATTGCCCCCACAGTAAATTTTAGCAATTTAACTGAGGGACAATCATTTAATGCGGGGAGCACAATTTCAGTAGGAGTTAATTCGAATGATTCTGATGGCAGTATTTCAAAACATCAGATTTTTGTTAATGGTTCTTTGGTTGATACCGATGGGACTAATTATAGTACTTATAGTATTGTAAATGCATCTACTGGCAATTATGCGATTAAGGCTGTGGTCACTGATAATTCTGGAGCTACTGCAGAAAAAACTGTGAATATTGTTGTAGGTAGTGGATCCACCACACCTCCACCTCCACCTCCACCGCCAAGTGGTAGTGGTCCATCAGTGGATTTTAGTAATTTAACTGAAGGACAAAGCTTTGCTTCTGGAAGTACTATCTCAATTGGAGTTGATGCAAGTGGTAGTATAGTTAAGTATCAAATATTTGTCAATAGTCAATTAGTTGATACAGATGGGTCTAGTTACACACCTCATAGAATAGTTAGTGCCTCAAGCGGAAATTATGCTGTTAAGGTTATTGTCACTGATAATTCTGGAGCAACGGCAACAAAGACGGTAAATGTTGTAGTAGGTGGCTCAACTACCCCTCCACCTCCACCTCCACCTTCTGGAAATTCTGCACCGATTGTTAGTTTCAGTAATCTAACGGATGGTCAAAATGTAGCTGTAGGAAGTACGGTGTCGGTGGGAATATCCGCATCTGATTCTGATGGTAATATCGTTAAATATCAAGTTTTTGTCAACGGATCCCTAAAAGACACAGATGGTTCTAACTATACGGCTCACCCAATAAGGAATATTGTTGAAGGTAGCCATATTATAAGGGTTGATGTGACTGATAATGACGGGGCTGTAGGTACTGCCAGTATTACAATTGTAGCTGGTTCATCTACAACACCACCGCCTACTAATTCTCCGATTAGTTTTAATCTTGTTAATTCTGTTTCAAATGGTGATATAATGAGTATTGTAAATGGCAGTGTAATAAATCGAATTACAGAGCTAAACATTAGGGCATCAACTTCGTTGAACGCTAAAAGTGTAAAATTGACACTTTCAGGAGCTTCAAATGCCTCAAGAACTGAAAATGTTTCGCCTTATGCTCTTTTTGGGGATGTAAATGGAAATTATTTAAATGGTTCATTAAACAGTGGTTCTTATACTTTGAAGGCAGAAGCATATGCAGAAGCTAATGGTACTGGCAGTAAACTAGGATCGGTAACTATTAGCTTTACGGTTAACGATGCTTCTTCAGGGAAGAGTGGAGTTATAGCATTCCCGAATCCTATACTTTCTGATGGTAAAGTTTCCCTTCGATTGCCTGAATATGTAAAGGGAAAAGTGACGTACTCCGTTATTAGTACTTCCGGTGTATTAATTGAAAAAGGAGGCTTTAATGTTGAATCTGAAAACAAGTCAGTTGGATTAAATCTTTCTAAAGTTGGAAATCAGGAATCTGGAGTATATTATTTGACAATTCAGTCAAGTCAAGGCTATCAAACAATTCCATTGATTAGGTCTGAGTAAAATCTATTTGTAATTTAAAAAAAAGGCAACATCCATTACGATGTTGCTTTTTTTGTTAACTCTAATGCCAAAACTATAATTGCAATTACTTTCAGCTAATAAGGTGTTTGGGAAAATCTTTGATTTCTTCACACCCTATTTGCTCCATAACTTGTTGCAATTGGGTTTTTAATAAAGAGATGGTGTGTTCGCCACCCTTTTTTCCTAAAGCAGCAACACCATACATAAAAGAGCGGCCCAAAAAAGAAAACTCAGCACCACTTGCTAAAGTTCTGGCAATATCGGGTCCCGAACGCAAACCGCTATCCATCAATACCTTAATTTGAGAGCCGTATTTTTTAGAAATTCTTGTCATAGGCTTAATGGTTGATTCTCCTGCATCCAATTGTCTTCCTCCATGATTGGATACAATAATGCCGTCTAATCCTAATTGTATGGCCTTTTCTGTATCTGCTTCCGTTGATACTCCTTTTAATACTATTTTTCCTTTCCAAAGGTCACGAATGGGAGCTATTTTTTCCATACTCATTCGCTTCGAAAAAGTTTGGTCCATAAAATTCCCCAATTGCCCTAAATCCAGACCTTTCGGCATATATGGCTTTAGAACTTCAAAATTTGGTTGTCCATATTTTAAAGTGTTAAAGGCCCAATTGGGTTTGCCAAAAACTTGAAGTATATTATTTATACTCATTTTGGGGGGCATTGAGAGGCCGTTCTTTATTTCTTTTGGCCTAAACCCGAATGCGGGTGTATCGCAAAGTAAAACAAGCACAGGGCATTCTGCAGCTTCAGCTCTTTTGAGCATATCGTTCCTGATGCTATCCTCAGTAGGGTGGTATAATTGGAACCATGCTTTTCCTTCCGTTAACTCACTTATTCTTTCAATACTACTTGTGCTAACAGTACTGAGAACAAACGGAATGTTATTTTCAAATGCAGCTTTTGCCAGAATTTCCGAGGCATTGGGCCACATTAAACCTTGTAAACCTACCGGGGCAATCCCGAATGGGGCATCATAGACATGACCAAAAAGCTCTGTTTTTAAACTAGCTTGGCCAAAGTTGTCCAAATAATTTGGGACAAGTTGAACCTCTCTAATTTCTCTGGTGTTACGCCTAAGATTTACTTCTTCATTGCATCCGCTATCCAGGTATTCAAAGGCAAATTTTGGAATTCGTTTTTGGGCTTTGTTTCTAAGATCTTCTACTGACGGGTATCTTGAATCAAAATGTTTGGCTATGGTATTTCTTGACATTGATATTGGATTGAAAAAGTCATAAATCGGCTTAAAGTCGTTGACTTTAGATTGCCATAATAAAAGTACATTATTTTAATGAGTTCTATGTGCAGAATTAGGGAGATACGTGAACTTTGAATGGCTTCATTCTCTGGAAAAAGGTTTTCAGAACTGAAAATTAGTCATACCTTAGCACTCCCTATTTTGGGATATTAGCTCAGTTGGTTTAGAGCGCTGCCTTGACAGGGCAGAGGTCACTGGTTCGAATCCAGTATATCCCACTTTTTAAATTTAATATGGTCTATAGCAATTCGAGTAAGCGTTCTAGTGCCATTCCGCGAGAACCTTTGATAAGAATTGTGCTATTTGATGGGAGTTCAACATCGGCTAAGTACAAAGCAAGTGCTTCATAATTCTTGAATTTTTTTAAAGGAGTTTTAGTGCGGTAAAAATTGTCCCCAACTAAAAAAACCTCCGAGATATCTAGGCTACTTGTTAAATCTGCGATGTTTTGATGTTCTTCATTTGATGTTGCGCCCAATTCAAACATATCACCTAAAAAAGCAATTTTTGGTTCACCACTTAAACTGTTGAAATTTTCCAAGGCTACTTTCATACTGGTTGGGTTGGCGTTATAGGCATCTAGGATAATTCGCGTACCATTACTTTCAATAATCTGCGATCTATTGTTTTGAGGAATATAAGATTCAATGGCAGTCTTAATGTCATTCAACTCAACATTAAAATATTTACCCATGAGAACGGCTGCACAACAATTTGTGAAATTATAATTTCCGATCAGTTTAGAGTTAATCTCAATATCTTCCACGGATAAGGAAACATATGGATCTGAAATTAAAAATTTAATCTTGAAGTATTCTTTTTTGGCTGTTGTAAACCCATATTTTTTAATGTAATGCCCTAGTTTTTTATGTTGTATCGGGTCATCAGCATTTAAGAAAATTGATTTCTGGTTGGCAAGTAAATAATCATAAAGCTCACTTTTTCCTTCAATTACACCTTCAACACTTCCGAATCCCTCTAAATGTGCTTTGCCAAAATTTGTGATATAACCATAGTCAGGTTGGGCCAGAGAGCAAAGAAATTCTATTTCCTTTTGGTGATTGGCCCCCATTTCCACAATAGCAATTTCAGTATCCTCTTTAATTGTCAATAAAGTAAGAGGTACGCCTATGTGATTGTTTAGATTTCCTATAGTTGCTATTGTTTTGTACTTACTTGATAGAACAGCGTTTACAAGCTCTTTAGTGGTTGTTTTTCCATTGCTACCTGTTAAGCCAATTACCTTGGCGGAATAAAAATTTCTATGAAACGTGGCGAGTTTTTGAAGGGTTTGCAAAACATCTTTGACTAATATGGTTTTGTCTGATGTTGCATATTTTTCTTCATCAACAATTGAATAAGAAGCACCTTTTTTGAGTGCTTCATCGGCATATTCATTCCCATTAAAATTATCCCCTTTTAGTGCGAAAAAAAGACAGTTGATTTTTATTTTTCTTGTATCTGTACAAACGAGTGGAAACTGTAAAAAGATTTGATGAAGTTGTTCTATATTCATGTTGTAAAGATAAAAAAAGCCCCGACGAAAATGTCAGGGCTTTTTTATGAATAAGTTTTAAAACTATTTAGCTTTCTTACCTCTAACAGTTTTGTTTTTAGTTTTTGATTTTGAACCTACTCTAGACATCGCACATCTGAATCCAATGTAATCTGTGGCCATGTATTGTGGTAAATACCTACGTTGTGCGGGATCTAACCAATATGCCCTATCTCTCCAAGATCCACCTTTGTATACTCGTACCTCATCATTGATTAACGATGTTCTGTTGTTGGATTGGTCATATTGACGAATCAAGTTTCCAGTAGAATCCCTTTCAACCTTATGTCTTGGAGAATCATACATTTTACGTGTATCGTCCTCTTCATCCTCATCACTGAATCTATCAAAGAATCGAGAAGAACTCGGGTCTCCATCTCTATAACCTCTATTATCACTAGAAGAAAAGTTGGTTCTTAGGTAAGTTTCTTGTTCATCGACAGGAACCATTTTAATTTCTCCTGGAAGATTAACAGCAATGATTTTACCTGTTGGCAATGTATCGTATACCACAGAGTCTCTTAGAATATTAACTTTTCCATCTTCGCCAATAGCGGTTTTCATGTAAATATTACCTCTATAGTAGTTGAAATCACTTATTTCGTCATCAACAATTGGGCGGTAAACATCAGCTACCCATTCGGCAACATTACCTGCCATGTCATAAAGACCAAGGTCATTTGGTTTATACGACATAACTTCAGCAGTAATATCGGCACCATCATCAGACCAACCTGCTATTCCGCCATAATCACCTTTTCCTTGTTTGAAATTGGCTAATTGATCACCACGACCAACGCGCTGACCATTTCTTGTGTAGTCACCTTCCCAAGGATATTTTTTTCTACCTCTATAGTTGTTATATTCTCTAGAACCAACCTGAGCTTGAGCAGCATACTCCCACTCTGTTTCAGTTGGTAGTCTATATTCAGGCATAATTACACCACTGCTTCTTTTTGCATAGGTGTTTACACTATCTTTTTTCATTTTACCTTGAAGTGAATCTATTTGGCCATTATAAACCGATTCGGGCCTATTAAGGTAAGCTTCAGTACTGAAAGTACCGGCAACTTCCCCTGTGGCAGCTTGATATTTGGCATCTTGCGCCAAATAACCTTCTCTTTCCAACATTACTTCATTAACGCGATCTGTTCGCCATTCCGCAAATTGTGTTGCTTGAACCCAGTTTACACCAACTACAGGATATTCTGCATATGCAGGATGTCTTAAATAATTATTGGTCATGGTCTCATTAAATCCTAAACGGTTTCTCCAGACCAAAGTATCAGGTAAAGCTCCTTTATAAATATTTGCATACTTAGGATTCTCTGGTGGGTAAACACTCTTCAAATAATCCAAGTATTCCAAGTACATGACATTTGTGACTTCGGTTTCATCCATATAAAAGGATTGAACATGTTGAGAAGTAGGCGTGTTGTTCCAATCGTGCATAACATCATCTTGCACTTTACCCTTGGTAAACGTTCCTCCTTCAACAAAAACAAGACCTGGAGCGGTTTCTTGCTCCTTAAAATCTGTATTGTATTGGAAACCACCTTCCTTGGCATTTATTTTCCAACCTGTAGCTCTTGATACATTTTTTGAAGATGAAGATTTTTTGCTACAACTAGTAACTGTAAAACCTCCCGCTATTACTGCACAAGAAAGTACAATTTTGATAAACTGTTTTTTCATAATTAGGACTTGAGTTCAATTATTTAAACCACTTTCAAGTAGTTTGGGATTCTTGTTTTGATTTAATTTGGTGTTTCTTTCGGCATATAAAACGATGATTTTGTCATAATATTTTGTCATAGAAAAAATATTTGCGAATTGACCATTCCAATTGTATCAAAAGCTTTGTACACAAAACATAACGGCATATATGGTAATATAGTATAGTTGGTTTTTTCTTTTATAGCTTGTTTGGTTTATCGAATGTTGTTATTCCCAAATTTGGATTTTGAACATTAGTTGAAATAAAGATTCTAGAATAACAATCAATTGGTTGAAAAGGTCAAAAAATTATTGGTCAGAATATAAGATATCTTTAAAATGCTCGTTTACCTGTAATACAACTAGTATTTTAGGAGAATAACAGGGTTCTATTGGTAACATTGTAATCAAATGTTAACTTTGAACCTATTAATTTTAAGTTTGAAAAATGAAAAAATTAACCTTACTTGTTTTATTGGCTTTTGCGATACAATTATCGGCTCAAGATGATAGAGTTATTACCACTGCGGTACCTTTTTTGACCATTGCTGCAGATGCTAGATCTGCTGGTATGGGTGATATGGGAGTCGCGACTTCCACAGATGCTTTTTCGCAACAATGGAATCCGTCTAAATTTGCTTTTGCCGAAAGAAAAATGGGAATTGGCGTTAGTTATACTCCGTATCTCGAAAGTATAATAACCGATATCTCTCTTCTAAACGCGAGTTTTTATAATAAAATTGATGACCAAAGCGCATTTGCATTGAGTCTGAGATATTTTACGCTTGGTGAGATTGAGTTACGACAATTCGCAAATGATCCTGGTACATTGGCCAAGCCCAATGAATTGGCTTTAGATGGCTCGTATTCTTTGAAATTAAGCCCGACATTTTCTATGGCTGTTGGTGGTAGGTTTATAAGGTCAAACCTTAAACTGCCTCAAAATGGATCAGAGGATTCTCAAGCCGCAAGTACTTTCGCCGTAGATGTTTCTGGTTATTATAGGTCAAGGGAAATAGCATATGATAAGTTTGATGGTCGTTGGAGAGCAGGTTTCAATCTCTCTAATCTTGGGGGCAAAATCACTTATGATGAGGGCGGACAAGAAAACTTTTTGCCTACTAATTTAAAATTCGGTGCCGGTTTTGATTTTATTCTAGATCAGGATAATGTACTGGGAATCACTACAGAATTCAATAAATTACTGGTCCCAACCCCTCAAGATTTTGATGAAGATGGTGATATTGATTCTGCGGATAATGATGAATACCAACAAATTGGGTTTTTTAGTGGGATCACAAAATCATTCAATGATGCGCCAGATGGTTTTAGCGAAGAGCTTAAAGAATTTACTTGGGCTCTTGGTGCTGAATATACATACCAAGATGCTTTTATGATTCGTACCGGGTATTTTAATGAAAGTGAAGAGAAGGGGTCAAGAAAATTCTTTACAATGGGTGCTGGATTTAAATTTAAGGCAGCCCAGATAGATTTGTCCTATTTGTTTTCAACATCCCAAGTTAAAAACCCTTTGGAAAATACACTACGCTTTTCACTTACCTTTAATTTAGGTGAGGAGTATTTAAATGATTAAAACAAATGAAACTTTCATAACAAAACCTGCCATTGAGCAGGTTTTACTATTTTTAGCATAATATCTTTTCATCAAAGTAATATGAAAAAAAAGACTATTTCGTTTGAACTTTCGGTTTATGAGACGCTTGGGGCATTAAACGAGCAAGATCGTGATTTAATGCATATGGCAATAGAAGCAAGAAAGGATGCTTATGCGCCGTATTCGAATTTTATGGTTGGCGCTGCAGTACTTTTGGCTAATGGTAAAACAGTTATAGGCAGCAATCAGGAAAATGCATCGTACCCTTCTGGTTTATGTGCAGAGCGTGTAGCTGTTTTTCAAGCTGGGGCTAAATATCCTGGGGTTACCATAAAATCAATTGCAATTACCGCCATGTCAAAAACCCATTTGGTAGAGAAACCGGCGGCTCCTTGCGGTAATTGTCGACAGGCGATTTCCGAGTATGAATTCAAGCAAAAAAGTCCTATAGAATTACTTCTTATGGCAGAGAAAGGAGAAATCATTAAATGTCAGTCCTTGGCCGATATTCTTCCTCTAGGTTTCAATAGTTCTTATTTATAAAAGACTGCTTTTGCTTTTTTACCAGTTAAGAATGTAGTCAGAGTCATTGGTTTTGTTAGTAAATAATAATGAATTAAGCTTTTTAGTTTATTTTTTTTCCGATTGATTAATATATGTATTTTTGTTCTTCTGTTTTTTAGGCATTTTGCACTATGTTTGATGCTTTGAAACTTTAATCTTTAATTAAAAAGCTATTAATGGAAAAAATCACCAAAGAAACTTATCTGAAGTGGTACGAGGACATGCTGTTTTGGAGAAAGTTCGAGGATAAACTTGCGGCAGTTTATATTCAGCAAAAAGTTAGGGGATTCCTTCATTTATATAATGGACAAGAGGCTGTCTTGGCTGGTGCATTGCATGCAATGGATCTAACCAAGGACCGTATGATAACAGCATATAGAAATCATGTTCAACCTATTGGTATGGGGGTGGATCCTAAAAATGTAATGGCTGAACTTTATGGTAAGGTTACCGGAACTTCGAAAGGTATGGGAGGTTCTATGCACATATTCTCAAAAGAGCATCGTTTTTATGGAGGCCATGGTATAGTTGGTGGCCAAATTCCGTTGGGAGCTGGCTTGGCTTTTGCGGATAAATACTTTAAAAGAGATTCAGTTACCCTGTGTTATATGGGTGATGGTGCAGTTCGTCAAGGGTCTTTGCATGAAACATTCAATTTGGCAATGCTTTGGAATTTACCTGTGGTTTTTGTTTGTGAAAACAATGGGTATGCAATGGGTACCTCAGTATCCCGTACAGCTTCACATGAAGAAATTTGGAAATTAGGGCTTGGATATGAGATGCCATGCGGTCCTGTTGATGGTATGGATCCTGTAACTGTTGCCAAGGAAATGAGTAAAGCAATAGAACGCGCAAGAAACGGAGACGGACCAACTTTCTTGGAAATGAAAACCTATCGTTATAGAGGACATTCAATGTCAGATGCACAGCATTATAGAACTAAGGACGAAGTAGAAGAATACAAGAAAATTGACCCAATTTCGCAAGTTAAAGAGGTGATTTTTGAAAAAGAATACGCGTCCGAGGATGAAATTAAAGAGATAGATCAAAGGGTAAAAGAATTGGTCCTTGAATGTGAAAAATTTGCCGAGGACTCTGATTATCCTCCAGTTAATCAATTATATGACGTAGTCTATGATCAAGAAGACTTTCCGTTTGTACAACATAAATAATACGTAAATGGCAGAAGTGATAAATATGCCTCGTTTGAGCGATACCATGGAAGAAGGTACCGTGGCCAAATGGTTAAAGCAAGTAGGGGATAAGGTTGAAGAAGGAGATATTCTTGCGGAAATTGAAACTGATAAGGCCACTATGGAATTTGAATCCTTTCATGAGGGTACATTGCTGCATATTGGTATTGCAGAAGGCGATGGTGCTCCGGTTGATTCACTTTTGGCAATTATCGGTGATGAAGGTGAAGATATTTCAAGTTTGCTAAGCGGCTCTTCCTCGGAAGCCGAAGAAGAGACAAAAGAAGAGACAAAAGAAGAAACGTCAGGTGAAGCCGAAGTTGTTTCTTCTAAGCCAGGTACTGAAATTCCTGAAGGGGTGGAGGTAGTTAAAATGCCTCGTCTAAGTGATACTATGGAAGAGGGTACCGTAGCAACTTGGCTAAAGAAGGTCGGTGATACTGTTGAAGAAGGGGATATTCTGGCTGAAATTGAAACTGATAAGGCAACAATGGAATTCGAATCTTTTTATTCGGGTACTTTGCTGTATATAGGTATTCAAGAAGGGGAATCTTCTCCAGTTGATGCGGTACTCGCCGTTATTGGGCCAGCCGGAACCGATGTTGATGCTGTTTTGAGTGCGGCCCCCGGAACAGGTGGTGAAAGTGAGGAAACAACCAAGGTTGAGAAAACAGAGGAAAAGAAAGCTGAAACTCCTCAGGAAACAATGGCTCCTAGTTCTAATGACGGGCAGCGAATTTTTGCCTCACCTTTAGCCAAAAGAATAGCAACGGAAAAAGGCATCAATTTAAGTGATGTAAAAGGAACTGGTGACCACGGAAGAATCGTCAAAAAAGATGTTGAAGGTTTTGTTCCATCTCAAAAACCAGTTCAACCTATAGCTGTTCAAGACAATGCAGGTGCAAGTACTTCGACGGTTGTTGCACCGTTGGTATTGCCTGTAGGAGAAGAGAGTTCTGAAGAAGTGAAGAATTCACAAATGCGTAAAACTATTGCGAAAAGATTATCAGAATCCAAGTTTACAGCACCACATTATTATTTGACCATTGAGGTTGATATGGATAACGCAAAGGCATCGAGAACTCAGATAAATGATTTGCCAGACACCAAAGTTTCATTCAACGATATGGTGGTCAAGGCTTGTGCAATGGCATTGAAAAAGCATCCTCAAGTAAATACAACGTGGAATGGGAATACTACAAGGTATAATCATCATGTGAATATTGGCGTTGCCGTTGCTGTTGAAGACGGACTTGTTGTACCTGTTGTTAAATCAACTGATTTGTTGAGCTTAACACAAATTGGTTCTGCGGTTAAAGATTTGGCAGGTAGGGCAAGGGTTAAAAAGTTGACTCCTGCAGAAATGGATGGTAGTACGTTTACAGTTTCAAATCTGGGAATGTTCGGCATATTGGAGTTTACCTCAATCATAAATCAGCCTAATTCAGCAATTTTATCTGTAGGTGCAATCATTGAAAAGCCAGTTGTGAAAAATGGACAAATTGTTGTTGGCAATACCATGAAATTGTCCTTGGCATGTGATCACCGTACTGTTGATGGTGCTACAGGAGCTCAATTCTTACAGACTTTAAGGGCATTTTTAGAGAACCCTGTGACTATGTTGGCGTAAACTTAGTTTGGTAAATATATATTATTCTACATCCGCCTTTGGCGGATGTTTTTTTATCTTTAAATCCTAATCTTTCCGATATGAAGCGAATAATCTACTTTTTTGTTCTGTTACTAGTAATCAGCTGTGGTTCTACTAAAACCAAACAAGCCAATTCCGATACTGTTTATGGTGGCCCCGATGGAGTTAAAGGCAGGATGGTTGAGGCCAAAGAAGAATCCAAAACTTCAGGAATATCCTCAGAAGAGGATAAAACAGTTAAATTGATCTCCAAGGGCTCGTTTTCAAGTGCGGAACGGGTTGGAGAAATCATGAACTTCTTGGCTTCCGATGAGCTAAATGGGCGTGATTCTGGTACCGATGGTATTGAAAAGGCAGCTGCTTACATTACAAAAGCTTTTAAAGAGAATGGTATAAAGCCTTATTTCATTTCGTACCGTGATACGTTGTCCAATATAGATGTGCATGCCTATAACGTAGTTGGCTTAATAGAAGGTTCAGATGCTGAGTTAAAAAATGAGTATATTTTGATTGGTGCACACTATGACCATATTGGAATAAGAAGTGCTGTAAATGGTGATGAAATTGCAAATGGGGCAAATGATAATGCTTCGGGAACAACGACAGTAATGGAATTGGCTCGTTATTTCGGGCATTCTAAATCAAATAAACGAAGTTTGATCTTCGCATTGTTCAGTGCAGAAGAAAGAGGGCTTTTGGGCTCAAAACATTTGGCTGAAAAACTAAAAACAAAAGATTTGAATCTATATGCCATGCTGAATTTTGAAATGGTAGGGGTGCCATTGGTTGACAAAGATTATGAGGTTTATGCGACAGGATATGAACTTTCGAATTTGGCCGATGTTTTTAATGAATATGCCAATGCAAAACTGGTAGGCTTCTTACCACAGGCTAAGGAGTTCAATCTGTTCATGCGTTCTGATAATTATCCGTTTCACAATGAACTTCAAGTGCCTTCACAAACATTCTCAACTTTTGATTTCACCAATTTTGACCACTATCACAAAGTTGGAGATGAAGCATCACTGATGGATTTTGAGCATATGGCTTCCCTAGTCAATAAGTTTATTCCTGTTATTGAAAATATTACTAATTCACCCGTCCAAGAAATTAAATACAACTAATGGCTAATGTAATTATTACCGGAACCAGTCGGGGAATTGGATTTGAATTGGCCCAACTTTTTGCTAATGAAGGGCATCAGGTTTTAGCGCTCTCACGTAGTGAAAATTCCATTTCTGAACTTAATCACAAGAATATCACTTCTTTTTCTTTTGATATTACAGAAGGGAAAGATTTGGTAAAAGTTGAAAGTTTTATAGAAACTAACTGGAATAATGTAGATGTATTGATTAATAATGCTGGCAAATTATTGAATAAACCATTTTTAGATACAGAATCAAATGAATTTGAGGAGGTTTACAAGGTCAATGTTTTTGGTGTAGCTAATCTGACTAGATTGGTTTTACCTAGTATGCCGAAAAACGGACATGTGGTGACCATAAGTTCTATGGGAGGAGTTCAAGGTAGTATGAAGTTCCCAGGTTTATCAGCATATAGCTCTAGCAAAGGTGCTGTAATAACCTTAACGGAGTTATGGGCAGAAGAGTTTAAAGAAACAGGTCCTTCCTTTAATGTTTTGGCCCTTGGGGCCGTACAAACTGAAATGTTGGAAGAAGCCTTTCCTGGATACAAAGCGCCGACCACTGCTTTGGAAATGGCAACTTATATTAAGGATTTTGCTTTAACTGCACATAAAATGTATAATGGTAAGTTACTTCAGGTTAGTAGCAGCACACCCTAAATTTAATCAACCAAATAGGCTTTATTGATAACATCCAATTCTGGGTATTTTTTTAGAAACGCTTCGCGATTATTAAGCATTTCTTCAAAGTGTTCCATAGTTTTGTCTCCATATCCTGAATATAACTTTTCAACTACCTCCATCCCTTTAGTTACCTTTCCGAACGAAGGAAACCCTTTTACCTCGTTATAGAAAATGGTATCTAATCTAGAGTTATTTCCAAGATTGATAAAGAGGTCTGAGGTTCTTGTTCCCTTTCCACTACGTGCAAAACTTAAGTAACCTTTTGTATTTCCTTGCTTAACATCTTCATCTGGTACTTTGACCGAATTCCATTTTTTATAAACAATACTGTCGTTTCCCCCAAACTGGGCAACAAATCCTGGATTCACACGATAAAAGAGGCTATTGTCAAAAAACTTATGTCTTACCAATTGATAAAAACGGTCAGCTGCTTTTGGTGAAAATCTTCGATCTACCAGAATCTCAAAATTTCCTTTAGAGGTTTCAAACCGTGTAGTGAAGCTTTGAGGAGCAATTTCTTTTGTCCATTTAATATTGAATGTTTTAGGACTGCATCCAATCATTAAAACTATAAGAAATACTATTAACTTATATTTTTTGATCATGATTCTGATTTGATATATGAAGTTAATATAAAATTGATTTAATTGGAACTATAAAAAGGTTGTGATTTACACCACAACCCTTAATTAAATTAGAAAATCTATAATTTCTTATTTTTTGTCTTTCATGGCACAAGTACTCAATCCGAAAGGAGCATAAAGCGGACAAAAGCTTATAAGGCTGGTCAATACAAAAACTCCTGCTAAAACCAGTAGAACAATGCCCAAAGTTCCAGGAATTATATTGGTAAAATAAAGAACTGCAATAATTGCTGCTATTAAAATTCTAACAATCTTATCCGTACTACCCATATTTTTTTTCATCTCAATAAATTTTAAATTAATCAAAGTTGGTTTAGTCATTGGATTTCAAGGTAATAAATAATCCAATGATTTAATATTCAAAATTAAGGTAAAAGGCATTATGGGATGTTAACTATGGTCACCATTAGAAAATTTTTATCAGCCATGACTAAAACTGGTTGTTTTTTATCCAATTCACAAATAAGGAAACCCATTGATCAGTTCCATCAGAACTTCTGCCCATACCAAATCCATGTCCTCCTTTTGGAAAAATATGCGTTTCTGCCAACACATTTTTATCAAATAATTCTTGGGCATAAAGTGTAGTTTCTTCAACCGGACAAATATCATCATCATTCGCATGAACCAAAAAAGCAGGAGGGGTTTTCTTCGTTACTAATTTGAGTAAGGTATTTTGTTTAATTTCCTCATTAGTAAGTTTCCTATAGTAGAGGCTTTTTTCCAACCATTCTAGATTGGCTTTTGAAAGTTTTGTTACACCATAAATTAATCCTGAAAAATCGGGATTTTCACTTTCATCCTTGCTCACCCAAAGACTTAGGACTGTTGCCAGATGACTGCCGGCAGAAAAACCAAGCACTCCTATTTGATTGTTGTCTATTTCAAAACGCGCGGCATTATCATGCATTAATTGTAGCGCTTTGCGACCATCACTTAGAGGTACCATGTGCGGTTTGCTGGATGTTTCGGGATTTGGTAATCTATATTTTAGAACAGCCGCCGTAACACCTTGTTTTGCCAATGATTCGGCTAAATCATATCCTTCATGATACATGGCCACAAGTTCGTACCCACCACCGGGGATGATTATAACGGCCTTCCCGGTGTTCTTGCCTTTGGCTTTGTAAATGGTGAGTGTAGGTTCAATAATATCGAAAACACAGCGGGTGCCCCAAGCTTCTTTTTCATATTCCTGGAGTTTATTTTCCTTATAATATGGTTTTTCTCCACTCCTCCATAATGCTATTTCTTCTTGGGCTTGGATTTGACAAAAAAATAGAAATAAGACAAATATGGTTGATGTTTTCATTTATTTGATTCCCGTGTTTTTCCTTAGGACTATTATTTAAAGTTACGATTAATAAAATTCAATTGTACCAAACTGCATATCCTTTCCTTCTCAATTCCATGGTGAGCAATTCCTCCATCTTTAGCGCTTTCTCCCTTGTTGATAATGGATCAATATGATTGTAGAGACTTGAACGCAAGTACATACCATATTTTTGAACAAGGTTGGATGACAATTTGTATCCCTTCTTATTTCTGTATCCCGATTTATGCTGTTCAAATCGTTCTTTAGGTGTTTTACTTGTCATTCCAACATACAGACATTGTAATACACCATTGAATTGAGGATTTGCGGCTCTGAACTTGGCGTTTTCTGAAAACACCCTTTTAGATAATTCAATCACATATACTCTGTAAGTGTTTTTGGGCATTTTCTAATCTTGAAAGATTCTTATTGCTAATAGAGTGTCAAGTTACCAAATTATCAAGGTAGTTTACATTAATGTATTTGAATATGTGATAAAGGAAACCTAAAAATCCTATTTTTGTGGTAATGGATGACATCCTTCAAAAATACCTCCCAGAGCGTGCTGTGGAACCTTGTCTACAACTCATTAAGGAATCTGGGGTTAATTTGAAAATTGTAAATCAAAGAATTACCAGACATGGTGATTATCGTAGACTTCCTAACGGTCTTCACCAGATTACGGTGAATGCCTCTTTGAACAAATACCGTTTTTTAATTACTCTTATTCATGAAATTGCACATTTGGCTGCTTTTGTAGAATATGGTCGTAATATTAAGCCGCATGGCTTAGAGTGGAAACGAACTTTTCAATATTTGATGCTTCCATTCATTAGACCAGAAATATTTCCATCAAAACTTCTTCCATTGCTTGCCAGACATTTTAGGAACCCCAAGGCAAGTAGTGATACAGATGCGGTTTTATCATTGGCCTTAAAGCAATACGATCAACAACAATCGGATAAATCGTTCGTTTTTGAATTACCAAGTGGAAGCGTATTCAGATTATATAATGGAAAACTCTTTAGAAAAGGAAAAAAACGTGTAAAGCGTTATGAATGTATTGAAATAACTTCTGGTAAAATATATTTGTTTCAACCCAATGCTGAGGTTGAATTAATTAAAGATTAAAAGGATTATTATGAACAAAAATTATTACGCAGTATTAATGGCCGGTGGTGTAGGATCGCGGTTTTGGCCAATCAGCACAACCGAAAACCCAAAGCAGTTCCATGACATGCTTGGGTCAGGACAAACCTTGATTCAAAAAACCTTTCAACGACTGAATAAATTTGTTCCGACTGAGAATATTTTGATATTGACGAATGAACGTTACAATGATTTGGTTTTGGAGCAACTCCCTTTGGTAAAGCAAGAACAAGTGGTTTTAGAGCCGGCGATGCGTAATACGGCTCCCTGTATTCTTTATGCGGCATTAAAGATTCAAAAAATGAATCCGGATGGGGTTATGATAGTAGCTCCAAGTGATCATTGGATTGAGGACGAGGATGCATTTGCTAAGAATGTTACAGAATGTTTTGATAAATGTGAAAGGGAAGAAGTATTGTGTACATTGGGTATAAAACCAACTTTTCCCAATACCGGGTTTGGTTATATTGAATTTGAGAAAGAAAGTGAAACTTCACTGAAAAAAGTAAATCAGTTTAGGGAAAAACCCGATTACGATACGGCTAAAGAGTTTCTCGCTCAAGGTAATTTTCTTTGGAATGCCGGTATCTTTATGTGGGGAGTGAATACTATCGTAAATGCATTTAAAAATTATCAGCCCTCGCAGTTTGAATTGTTTCAATCGGGACTTTCACATTACAACACCACAGATGAGGAGTCATTTATAAAGGAAAACTACCCAAAGGCCGAAAACATTTCGATAGATTATGCTATCTTAGAACAGTCCAAGGCAATATATGTTCTTCCGGCAACATTTGATTGGAACGACTTGGGAACTTGGGGTTCACTATATGATAAGCTAGACAAAGACGGAGATGATAATGCCGTCGTGAATAGTAAAGTGATTAGTGAAGATGCGAAAGGAAACATGATTAGGTCCCCAAAAGATAAAATAGTTGTGGTTGATGGTTTAAATGATTATATCATCGTCGATAAAGAAGAGGTTTTATTGATTTACCCCAAATCAAAGGAACAAGACATAAAACAAGTGTTGAGCAAAGTAAAAGATAAATTTGGCGACAAGTATGCTTAATCATGAGTGAAAATTTAAATGATGAAAATAACGTTCCCCTTAGTGAAAGCGCTAGTGGGGAAGAGGTGAAAAAAGACATCCAAGGACTTTTGGGTAGCACCAAGAAGTTTCTATCTGAACTTCTTGATATTCGAAAAAATACGGATCAAGAAGCTACCAAGGAAGCTATAATCGCTGATATACCTTTTAAGGGCCATACTTCATGGATCCTTGTTTGTTCAATTTTCATTGCTTCGGTGGGGTTGAATGCCAATTCGACTGCCGTAGTAATTGGTGCCATGCTAATTTCACCTTTAATGGGGCCAATTTTAGGCATTGGACTGTCTTTGGCAGTAAATGATGTGGATACCTTGCGAAGGTCTTTAAAAAACTTTACGGTCATGGTTGTTTTGAGCGTACTCACTGCCTATCTTTTTTTCGCTGTATTCCCATTACGAGATGAATCTTCTGAGTTGTTGGCAAGGACCTCGCCAGATATTCGGGATGTACTTATTGCTTTCTTTGGTGGTCTTGCACTTGTAATTGCAAGAGCAAAAAAAGGGACCATAGCTTCGGTTATTTTTGGGGTTGCAATTGCAACGGCCTTAATGCCGCCTCTATGTACTGTAGGCTTTGGACTCGCAATAGGTAATTATGACTATGCTGCGGGTGCAATGTATCTATTTAGTATCAATACCATTTTTATTGCCTTAGCTACATTTTTGGTTCTGAAATTACTGCGTTTCCCGATGGTTCGCTATGTGAATTCCAAAAAACGAAGGCTTATCGGAAGAACAGCCTCTTTATTTGCAATTTTGGTTATGGTGCCTGCGGGTATTACTTTTTGGGGTGCTCTACAAGAATCCCTGTTCAGAAAACAAGCACGGAGTTTCATTGAAGAAAAGGTTGCGCCATATCAATTCGAGGGTTCGGGAAGATTTATGGAGGACTTTACAGATATAGAATTCAATGATGGTGAAAATTCCATTATAGAATTGGTGTTCATGGGCAATGAAACTATACCAGACAATGTAATTGCCACTTGGAACAAACAAAAAAATGAAGATGATAGTTTTAATAGATTGAAGCATACTGAACTTCAGATTATCCAAGGAACCAAGAATGAGCAATTGGACCAGCTAAAATATGTAGATCAATTGTATGAGACGCAAAAGACCGAGTTGTTGGATAAGGATGCAAGAATAAAGGTTTTGGAAGAAGAACTGGGTAAACTGGGGAGAATGTCAATTCCTTTTGGTGATATAAGCTCTGAGGCCAAGACAAATTATGAGAATTTAGAATCTTTAGGTTTTGCTCCCACCATAAAGACAGATTTCAATAAACTTGATACGATTCCAATTTTTGAGGTTAAATGGAAACGAGATGCAAAAAGGTTCCAAACCGTAGCCGATACTAAAAAGTTGCATGCGTGGCTAAAACTCAGGTTAAAGGATAGTACAATTCAACTTAAGGAAGTAATTCAGGATTAATTACGCTCCTCAATATACATCTGTCTAACTTTCTTGAACAATTCAGAGGAATAAACAAAATTGGTTACCGCCTCATTATCGGTTCTGAAGATTTCGTCTTTTGTGCCTTCCCATTCCTTAATTCCATGTTTTAGAAAAATAATTTTTTCCCCAATTTCCATAACGGAGTTCATATCATGAGTGTTCACAACAGTCGTTATATCATATTCTTGTGTGATTTCCTGAATAAGATTGTCAATAATAATGGCTGTTTTGGGGTCAAGACCAGAATTGGGTTCATCACAAAACAAGTATGTTGGTTTCATTACAATCGCGCGTGCAATTGCAACACGTTTTTGCATTCCACCTGATAATTCAGAAGGATATTTTTTATGTGCATCGGGTAGGTTAACCCTTTTAAGTACAAAATCGACACGATCTTGCATTTCAGATTGTGATTGTTTGGTAAACATTTCCAATGGGAACATTACGTTCCCTTCAACAGTCATTGAGTCGAATAAAGCACTTCCCTGAAAAACCATTCCCATGTCCTGACGAAGATTTCGTTGTTCTTTGGTCGACAGTTCAGAGTATATTTTTCCGTCATGGCTAATAGTGCCTTTATCTGGACTAAAAAGCCCCAACAAGCATTTTAAGAACACGGTTTTACCAGACCCACTTTGACCAATGACCAAATTGGTTTTACCCTTGTCAAAAACGGTGCTAATGCCCTTTAAGATATGTGCATCTCCAAATGATTTGTGTATGTCGTTAACTTCAATCATTAGCCAAGTAACAGTTGTGTTAGAATGTAGTTAAGTATAATGATTACAACACTTGTCCACACGAACGAGGTAGTTGCTGCCTTCCCAACCTCTAATGCACCGCCTTTCATATAAAATCCGTGATAAGAGGGTATTGTTGCCAAAATAAAAGCAAAGACCAAGGTTTTGATAAAAGAATAGGTTACATGAAATGGTATAAAATCCAATTGAACGCCTTCAACAAAGTCCGCACTAGTACTGAAACCTCCAAACACACCTGCAAACCAGCCACCAAAAATCCCAACATACATTGAAATAGCAATGATAAAAGGATAAAGTAGCAAGGCTATTATTTTTGGAAAAACCAAATAGTTGAGTGCGTTAACCCCCATAACTTCTAGTGCATCAATCTGTTCGGTCACTCTCATGGTACCGATACTACTGGTTATGTAAGAACCTACTTTTCCAGCCATAATAATAGAACAAAAGGTAGGGGCGAATTCCAAAATTATCGACTGTCTTGTTGCAAACCCTACCAAATTCTTTGGGATAAGTTCGCTAGTAATATTCAAGGCCGTCTGTATTGCTACAACCCCTCCAATAAAAAATGAAATAAAAATGAGGATGCCTAGAGAGCCAAAGATAAGTTCATCAATCTCTTTAAGAATCAATGACCTCATTATGCTCCATTTAGTAGGTTTTCTAAAAACCTCTTTAATCATAATAGCATAGCTGCCAATTGATGCTAAATAATTCATAGAATAAATATAGACTTCCGATGGTAAAAATAGGAATAATGAATGTCTTTTAACCTTCATTTAATCTTTAAAGGGTTTATTTACATATTTTTGTACTATCAATTTACTACCCATGCATAAGAATTATTTACCTCTCCTTTTTGTTGCTTTCCTTTTAGTTTTCGGCAATTTTGAGGCAGTTGCCCAGAAAAAATCGAAAAAAGATAAAAGCATCGAAAATATTGATCATTTGCGAACCGCTCCCAAGTTGGTAGTTGGTATCGTGGTGGATCAGATGCGTTACGATTATTTAACATTGTTTTGGAACCATTATGGAGATGATGGTTTTAAAAGATTGGTCAACAAAGGTTTTAACTGTAAAAACAATCATTTTAATTATGCGCCAACAAGTACGGGGCCTGGTCATACTTCGGTATATACGGGCACAACCCCTTCTTCTCACGGGATAATAGGGAACAATTGGTACGACAAGGAAATGAATGCTGAAGTATATTGCGCATCTGACGATGACTATAAGTCCATTGGAACAACTTCGGATGCCGGAAAAATGTCACCTCACAGGATGACGGTCACCACCGTAACCGATCAATTGAAGTTGCACTATCAGATGCGAAGTAAGACTATTGCTATTGCCTTAAAAGATAGGGGAGCTGTATTACCCGGTGGTCATACCGCAAATGCTGCATATTGGTTTCACGGGGCTAATGAGGGAAACTGGATTACCAGTAGTTTTTATATGAATGAATTGCCGAAATGGGTAAATGATTTTAATAGTTCGAACGCAGCAGAGCAATATAAAAAACCATGGACTACAATTGGTGATATAAACACATATCTTGAAAGTGGATTGGATAACAATAAGTATGAAGGATTATTTGATGGGCAAACGGCTCCAACCTTTCCACATGATTTACCTTCTTTATGGAATACCAATGGTAAATATGATATAATTAAGGCAACTCCCTATGGGAATAGCATCACAGCAGATTTTGCTATTGCTGCTATTGATGGTGAAAACCTTGGGTCAGACTTAATTCCTGATTTTCTTGCGGTTAGTTTTTCTAGCACTGATTATGTGGGGCACAAGTACGGCGTAAATTCAAAAGAAATTCAGGACACCTATATTAGATTAGATAGAGATTTAACACGACTTTTTAAAGCTTTGGATAAAAAAGTGGGGGAAAATGAATATACAGTTTTTCTTACTGCAGATCATGCGGCGATACATGTACCTGCTTATCTTAAAGATCAAAGAATCCCCGCTGGTTATCACGATTGGGATGCTTTAAGGGCAGGTTTGGATGAGTTTTTGAAATATAAATATGGTACAGTTGATTTAATCAAGAATGTTTCAAATTATCAGGTGTTCCTAGATCATGACGTAATTGATAATTTAGATATGCAGATTGCCGAAGTACAAAATGAGATAGCTAGTGAGCTTATTAAAAACAAGGATATGGACCGAGTATATACAGGGCAGCAAATGTGGCAAAATGAATATACTCAAGGCATCCCCTATATTCTACAGAACGGCTATAACCAAAAGCGTTCTGGAGATGTTCTTATGGTACTGAAACCTGGAGTAATTAGTTATTCGATTACGGGTTCTACCCATGGTTCTCCTCAAATTTATGATACCCATTCTCCATTGATTTTTTATGGAAAAGGAATTCGAAGAGGGAGCACAGTGGAGCGTACAGAAATTCCTGATATTGCACCAACCATTTCTAGCTTGCTAGGTATAGCTTTTCCTAGCGGTTCTACGGGAAAACCAATTTCTAAAGTGATAAAATAAGCTTTTTGATATGAGTGTTGATCCCATAGGTATTTTTGATTCTGGTGTGGGTGGTACTTCCATTTGGAAAGAGATAAATGTCCAACTGCCAAATGAGAATACTGTTTATTTTGCGGATAGTGAAAATGCGCCGTATGGTGAAAAGTCTAGTGAAGAAATCATTCAATTAAGTGTCAAGAATACAGAGTTGCTATTGGGTAAAGGCTGCAAATTGATTGTGGTGGCATGTAACACTGCCACTACAAATGCCATTGATCACCTCAGGAAAAACTATGATGTGCCTTTTATTGGCATAGAACCAGCAATAAAACCAGCAGCGCTACAGTCCAAATCAAAAACTGTTGGCGTATTGGCGACAAAAGGTACGTTGACAAGTAGTCTTTTTCATAGTACTTCGGAAAATCACACCAATGGAATTACGGTTATTGAACAGGTAGGAAAAGGTCTAGTCCCATTAATTGAAGAAGGAAAGATAAACTCAAAAGAAACACGAGAACTACTTTTTTCCTACATTGGTCCCATGTTGGAAAAGGGAATTGACTATTTGGTATTGGGATGCACGCATTATCCTTATTTGATTCCGGTACTTAATGATTTAATACCAGATCATGTGAAAATAATAGACTCTGGAGAGGCGGTGGCACGACAAGCTAGGGCAGTTTTGGAACAAAAAAAAATAACGAATTCATCCCATAATACTGCGTATCATAAGTTTTATACAAATGCCGGTGTTTCTGTTTTAAAAAGTTTTTTGGAAGATGTTGAGGGAAGTTTAGAAATAAGTCATTTAGATTTTTAACTGTATTCAATTACATTCTAACATAAGTCAAATACGTAAAATCGTATTTATGCTTTTCATTTTTAGGATGGTATTCTGATTCAACCAATTTCCAGATGTTCTCATTCACTTCCGGAAAATAAGTGTCAGCGTTAAAATTTTCATGCACCCTAGTTATTTCTAATTTATCAGCAAATTTCTCTCCTTGTTTATAGATTTCACCGCCACCGATAATGAAAGGATTTTTATCATTTTTGGTCAGTTTTATTGCATTTTCCAGCGAGTGTACGACCCTGCATTCAGGATGTTCAACTTTATAATTTTCATCTCTTGTAATAATAATATGAGTTCTGTTGGGCAATGGTTTTGGAAAGCTTTCAAAAGTCTTTCTACCCATGATTATATAATGACCTGTGGTCAATTGTTTAAATCGCTTAAAATCATCGGGCAAATGCCAAAGCAAATCGTTGTCTTTGCCCAAAGCATTGTTTTCGCCAACAGCCGCTATCATTGTTATAGTCTGCACTAAAGTTTTTTTTTATTGATTTTCGAAAGTGGAAAATCGGTTTCTATCTCTTTTTGTATTTCTGCGATTCTATCTTTTTGTTTTAAGACTAACTTCTCCCTTTGCTTGCGTTCCCAATCTTTACCCATAAAATTTTGTGTGATAAAAACGTTGAAAACATGCATCACAAACAAAAAGGCCCAAAAAGTAATTGCCCAAATAAACCAATCGTATTCAACCCCGAATTTTAAGATTTTATTGATAAGTATTAAAAAAACACTTCCTATCAAAAAAACCACAAAATGCGAATACAATTTTTTCTTTTGTTTGATCCGTTCCTGGGCAGTTTCCAACAGTTCATGTTGTTCCAAATTCAACTCAGTTTTGTTCTTTTCTTTAGCAAACATGATAGTGTCTCTTTCTTCATTACAAAGATAAAGTATTTACTATTGTTATATAAAAGGGTATTTGATTGTAAGAATCAATAATTAACCGTTATGGATTTTACTTACATGTGAATTCTTTCAGTTAAATATTAAGAAGCTTGCCTAATTGTTATCCCGATATTGCGAAAATGATAAAAGTGATATTATTCATTGGGAATGAGAGGGTTATTGTTTTAATTTTGTCATGAATTTATAATGTTCATGTTATGGGAATTGCAAAAAAGTATTTGAAGACAAAGCCGGTCTGTAAGGTTACCTTTACCGTACCAGCAGAAGAAGCTAAAAAGGTGTCAGTTGTTGGGGATTTCAACAATTGGAACCCAAAAGGGAGCACCTTAAAGAAATTAAAAAACGGAACTTTTAAAGGAACGTTTGACCTTCCAAAAGAAAGTACCTATGAGTACAGGTATTTGGTTGATGGAAATTATGTAAACGAAGCTGAGGCTGATCGTTACCAATGGAATGATTATGCAGGGACTGAAAATGCGGTTCTAGAGCTTTAATCAAGGAAAAGGAAAATCAAAAAGCCCCAACAATTTAATTGTTGGGGCTTTTTCATGTAAATACTTTTAAGATTATACTGCCACAACTCCTTTAATATGAGGGTGTGGGTTGTAATCTACTAAACTAAAATCATCGAATTTAAAATCGAATATATCTTTTACCTCGGGATTTATGACCATCTTAGGTAGTGGTCGAGGTTCTCTACTAAGTTGAAGTTCAACTTGCTCCATGTGATTGTTGTAAATGTGCGCATCGCCGAAAGCGTGGATGAATTCACCGGGTTCATAGCCACAAACTTGGGCCATCATCATTGTGAATAGCGCATAGGAGGCAATATTAAAAGGAACACCTAAGAAGATATCGGCACTACGCTGATATAACTGACAAGATAATTTTCCGTCTGCCACATAAAATTGAAAGAAAGCATGACAAGGTGGGAGCGCGGCTTTTCCGTTGCCCACATTTTCTGAAAATGATTTTGAGGTATCGGGAAGCACGCTTGGATTCCAAGCAGAGACCAACATCCTTCTACTATTTGGATTATTTTTTAGTGAATGGACAACTTCTTTTATTTGGTCAATTTCCTCGCTGTTCCAATTACGCCATTGATGTCCGTAAACAGGTCCCAAATCACCTTTCTCATCGGCCCATTCATTCCAAATGCGAACGCCATTTTCTTGTAAATAGGCGATATTGGTTTCGCCTTTTAAGAACCATAGTAGTTCATGTACAATTGACTTCAAGTGTAATTTTTTGGTAGTTACCATAGGAAACCCTTCGCTAAGATCAAACCGCATTTGATGCCCAAAAACGCTTAAGGTTCCTGTGCCTGTTCGATCACCTTTTTGGCAACCATCCTTTAAAACTTGTTTTAGTAAGTCGTGGTACTGTTTCATTGAATACTCAAATTATAGAATGCTAAAGTAAAAAAAGGCGCTTCGAAAAGTTCAAAGAGATTAATGATTTTATCAAAAGGTTATTAACGAATCAACCTAAGATCATACCTGCTATAGTAGCAGAAAGTAAAGAGGCTAACGATCCACCCAATACGGCCCTCATTCCAAATTCGGAGAGTGTTTTACGTTGTCCAGGTGCCAAAGAACCGATTCCGCCTATTTGTATACCGATTGATGCAAAGTTTGCAAATCCACATAACATATAAGTTGCCATAATCACAGACTTGTTAAAAGTGAAATGTGAAGCATTGGCTATATCTTTTAATTGAGCTAATTGGATATAACCCACAAATTCACTTGCCACTAACTTAATTCCGAGAAGTTGCCCCATGAGCATAACATCCTCTTTGGCTACACCAATTAACCACATTAATGGGGCGAAAACTGTTCCTAGAATGGCTTCTAAGGAGAATGATTCATAAGGAGAATGGAGGGCAATCCAATTGTTTAAACCAGTGAAACTACCTACACCCCCTAAAATGCCATTGATCATGGCTATAAATGCGACAAAGACCAATAGCATAGCACCTACGTTCACGGCCAATTTTAACCCTTCTGTTGTACCATTTGCTATCGCATCTAAAATGTTTGAACCTATTTTTTCTGATGATACAGTTACTTCAGTGTTGATTTCTTCAGTCTGAGGATACAGCATTTTAGATATTACTATGGCGCCAGGAGCTGCCATAACGGAAGCAGCTAAAAGATGTTTGGCAAAATATAACCTCATTTCCGTATCATCACCGCCTAAAAATCCTATATATGCCGCCAATACTGCTCCAGCTACAGTGGCCATACCTCCAATCATCACAAGTAGTATTTCAGACTTGTTCATTTTCTCCAAATAGGCTTTTATTAGAAGTGGAGCTTCTGTTTGGCCTAGAAAAATATTGCCCGCAATACTTAGACTTTCTGCACCCGAAATTCCTAGTGATCTTGTAAGTAACCAGGCTAACCCTTTTACAATGAATTGGATAACACCTAAATAATATAGAACAGAAGTTAAAGCGGAAAAGAAAATAATAGTCGGCAATACCTGAAAAGCAAAAATATATCCGAATTTGTCCATGTCAACAACTAGACCTTCAAATAAAAACTGACTACCTGCTCTAGTGTATTCCAGTAATTCAACAAACCCACTACCAATCCATTCAAAAAGATTTTTGACAAATTCAACTTGAAGTACACCAATGGCAATAACCAATTGAATGCTTAAACCAATACCAACAGTTTTCCAATTGATGCCTCTTCTGTTGGCGCTAAAAAAATATGATATTAAGATAAGGACCAACATACCTAAGGCCCCTCTCCAAAGACTGTTTACGGAGAATCCCTCATTTGGCGCTATACCAGTAACATTTGTTGGGGAAATGTCATTTATTATGACTGTCTCGGCCACGGTGGAAATAGTATCTTGAGGTATTAAATCTTGGGAAATTACAGGCAGAGTACAAGCGAGAGTCAATATGAATACCCAAAATTTATTTTGCATGGAAGGTTCTGTTAATTAATTCCGTTTAGATATTTCATCCCTCAACTTAGCGGCCTTTTCGTAATCTTCATTTGCTACCGCTTTATCAAGCTCTTTTTTTAACTCGTCAATGGTTAACTCGGTATAAGCATCAGTGGCTCCAGTGTCTATTTCTACCGTTTCGCCTTCCTGAAGAATTTCATCGACCATTATGCTGTCATCATTTTCATCCTTATCGGAATCCTTTGAGGAAAATTTCAAGAATATCCCTGCTTTATCCAAAATGGTCTTATAAGTAAAGATGGGTGCGCTAAATCGTAAAGCCAAAGCTATGGCATCACTTGTTCTTGCATCGATTATTTCTTCAATCTTATCCCTTTCACATATAATGCTCGAATAAAAGACACCGTCAACCAATTTATGAATAATGACCTGTTTCACGACGATATCAAATCTATCTGCAAAATTCTTGAAAAGATCGTGGGTTAAAGGTCTTGGAGGTTTAATTTCCTTTTCCAAGGCAATGGCTATTGATTGTGCCTCAAAAGCACCAATAACGATGGGTAATTTTCGGTCACCATCAACTTCATTCAATATAAGGGCGTAAGCTCCGTTTTGTGTCTGGCTATACGATATTCCTTTTATTTTTAGTCTTACTAAACTCATAGGCAATAAAAAACCACAAAGGGCTGTTCAAATTAAAAGGGATGACCAATTAATTTGAACAGCCCTTTAGGAGCACAAATTAACAAAAATTAAGTGTTTTGGGCTTTAAATTCCTTTAATTTTTCAATGAGTTTTGGCACCACTTCAAAAGCGTCACCCACTATGCCGTAGTCTGCCGCCTTGAAAAAGGGAGCTTCTGCATCTGTATTTATCACAACTTTTGTTTTTGAGGCACTTACGCCAGCCAAATGCTGAATCGCACCTGAGATTCCAATAGCTATATAAAGGTTACTTGCTACCGGTTTTCCAGTTTGTCCTACATGTTCGCTATGAGGCCTCCATCCCATGTCAGAAACGGGTTTTGAGCAAGCAGTTGCTGCCCCTAAAACATCGGCCAACTCTTCTATCATTCCCCAGTTTTCAGGACCTTTTAATCCTCTTCCTCCAGAAACTACTATATCCGCATCGGCTATGGTGGCTTGGCCCACAACTTTGTCTATTTCAATCGATTTGGTTGAAAAGTCGGCATCATTTAAAGATGGGTTAAAATCTTCAACACTTGCTGTTGTATTATTTTCAACCGCTCCGAAAGAATTGTTCGAAACCCCAATTACTTTTGTATCGGTATTTATTTGTGTATGTGCAAATCCCTTGTTACTAAAAGCGGATCTTTTTACGGTAAACGGACTTGTGCTTTCTGGCGCAGCAACAACATTTGAAACATAGCCCGCACTTAATTTGGCGGCGATAATTGGAGCTAGATATTTGGTATCTGAGCTCGAGCTGACAACAATGACAGATGCACTTTCTTTGCTTGCTGCTTCTGTAATGGCATTGGCAAATGCTTTGGCATTGAAAGTATTTAATTGCTCGTTTGAAACGTTCAATACTTTTGAAACACCGTATTTACCAAGACTTTCATTTTCTGTTGAATTGAAAGAAATGGCGGTCACCGAGGATCCTAATTGCTTGGCAACTTCACTTGCATAAGAAGCGACCTCAAAAGCGTTCTTCTTGAATTTACCGTTATCTGATTCTGTATATACTAAAACTGACATAATTTTTTAAGATTTCAAATTGGATTGGACTTGCGTTGTTTGATTTATATAACCTTGGCTTCGTTATGTAAGAGGTTTATTAACTCCTCAACATTGGAAGCGTCAACCAACTTAACAGCTCCCTTTGGCGCTGGTTTGTCAAATTTGACATCGCTGGTGGCTTTAATGGCATCAACAGGTTCAACAACGTTCAATACTTTTTTTCTTGCCATCATAATACCTCGCATATTAGGTATGCGAAGGTCACTTTCATCAACCAGTCCTTTTTGTCCGCCTATCACTAAAGGCAAAGTAGTCGATAATTTTTCTTTTCCACCATCAATTTCACGAGTGGCAGTTGCATTATTACCTTCAACTTCCAACTCAATACAGGTGTTTACAAAATTCATACCCAGTAATGTGGCTAAGATGCCTGGGACCATACCACCATTATAATCGATGGATTCCCTTCCGGCAATAACCAAATCGTATCCTCCGTTTTTCACAACTTCAGCAAGTTGTTGCGCTACAAAATAACCATCAGTCGGTTCGGCATTTACTCTTATAGCCTCATCGGCACCAATTGCCAAGGCCTTGCGAATTGTAGATTCTGAGCTTGGTCCTCCAACGGTAGCTACGTGAACAGCTGCTCCTTGTTTTTCTTTAAACCACATGGCCCTAGTAAGGCCAAATTCATCATTTGGGTTAATGACGAACTGCACACCGTTGGTGTCAAATTTCGTGTCACCGTCGGTAAAATTAATCTTTGACGTAGTGTCCGGAACGTTGCTTATGCAAACTAATATCTTCATAAATGTAATATTTTCAGGTCTCTAAAAGAATGCTGCTAAGATAGGTATTCTTTTTATAGAATACTATGCACGCATAGTAAAATTTGTAACTTTTTTTAGTTCCTTCGAATTATTTTTTGATATATATTTTGCTATTTTTGCATGCATTTTTATCCGTTTTGGATATCTTAAATAAGAGCTATTAATGAAGACACTACAGTTTAGGCAAGCTATTGCGGAAGCAATGTCTGAGGAAATGAGAACGGATGAATCCATTTACCTTATGGGTGAAGAGGTGGCCGAGTATAATGGTGCCTACAAGGCTTCAAAAGGGATGTTGGATGAATTTGGGCCGGATAGAGTGATAGACACCCCTATTTCAGAATTAGGTTTTGCGGGTATTGGTGTAGGTTCCACATTGACCGGGAATAGACCCATTATAGAGTTTATGACCTTCAATTTTGCTTTGGTTGGTATTGATCAAATCATAAATAATGCAGCCAAAATCAGGCAAATGTCTGGAGGGCAGTTTAGTTGCCCAATAGTTTTTAGGGGTCCAACAGGTTCTGCCGGTCAATTGGCAGCAACTCATTCACAAGCATTTGAGAGCTGGTTTGCAAATTGTCCTGGTCTTAAGGTGGTTGTCCCTTCAAATCCAGCGGATGCCAAAGGGTTATTAAAATCTGCCATTAGAGATAATGACCCTGTGATTTTTATGGAGTCAGAACAGATGTATGGTGATAAAGGAGAGGTTCCAGAAGGTGAATATACTATTCCTTTGGGGGTTGCAGATATTAGAAGAGAAGGTTCTGATGTGACAATTGTTTCTTTTGGTAAAATCATTAAGCAGGCAGATAAAGCTGCTGATGAACTTTCAAAGGATGGGATTAGCTGTGAAATAATTGATTTACGTACGGTTAAGCCATTGGATTATGAGGCAATTTTAAATTCCGTTAAAAAAACAAATAGGTTGGTTATTTTGGAAGAGGCATGGCCTTATGGCAATGTCGCAAGTGAGATTACATTCCACGTGCAATCGAATGCTTTTGATTATTTGGATGCACCTATACAGAAAATAAATACTGCAGATACACCAGCACCTTATTCTCCTGTTTTATTGGCGGAGTGGTTACCAGACCATGAAGATGTAATAAATGCCGTTAAAAAAGTGTTATATAAATAAGAGATACAAATTTGTAAAGTAATTTAGCTTCGCCGACCTAGTGTTGACGAAGCTTTTATTTTAATGGTACATTCTTTGATAAGATTGTAAGTCGAATATTCAATTATACATGAAGAATTTTCTATTCCTTTTCTTTTTTCTTTTTTCTTTGATTATATGGTCGCAGACCAAGGTTGGTGGTACTGTGATTGATGAGTCCGGGGAGCCTGTTGCGTTTGCCAATGTAATTTTCAAAAATTCCACTGAAGGGACGACTACAGATGATAATGGTAATTTTTATATGGAATCGGATGCTTCGTACGATATTCTCGAAATCTCTTTTATTGGTTACGAAACCCAAGATATCGAGCTTACGTCAAGGGTTACCTATAAAATGAAAATTACCATGCTAGAAGGTAGCCAGCAATTAAAAGAGGTTATAATATATGCGGGAAAACAATCCAAAAAGAATAATCCTGCGGTAGATTTACTACGTAAAATTTGGGCAAAGAAAAGGGTTAATGGATTGCGCATGTTCAAACAATACCAATATGATAAGTATGAAAAAGTAGAGTTTGATTTAAATACCATAGATAGTGCACTAATGAAGAAGAAGATCTTCAAGGGGATGGAATTTGTTTTTCAAGATTTGGATACTTCTCGAATTACCGGTAAAACATATCTCCCTATCTTTTTAAACGAAACCTTTGCAAAAGTTTATGGTGACAATATAACAAAGGTTGAGAAAGAAGATGTCCTTGGTAATAAGAATTCAGGCTTTGATAATAATCAAGCAATAATTGCCTTCGTTGAAGACCTGTACCAGGACTATGATGTTTATGATAATTATTTAAAATTTTTTGACAAAAGCTTTACAAGTCCTTTATCTAGAACCGGTATAGACACTTATAATTACGTGTTGAGAGATAGCGCTTTTATTGATAATAAATGGTGTTATAACATTACCTATTACCCGAGGCGAAAAAATGAACTTACGTTTAAAGGTGATTTTTGGGTAAACGATTCAACCTATGCTATAAAAAACATAAACCTTGAGGTGACCAAAAGTGCCAATATAAACTGGGTCAAAGAGATTTACATTGAACAGGATTTTGATGTGGTAAGCGACTCTGTTTTTCTTTTGAAAAGAGATTATATGCTAACCGATTTCAGTTTTAACAAAAAAGAAAAATCAAAAGGGGTTTATGGTAAGCGTACCACTGTTTATGGTGACTATAAGTTTGATATTGAAAAGCCCAGGGATTTTTATAAAGCCAAAAGCAACGAATTTGACCCTTTGGTATTAAATAGGGATGACACTTTTTGGGACAACAGTAGATTGGAATCCTTGAACAAGGATGAACAAGGAATCTATCAGTTGTTGGATACACTTAAAACAGTGCCAAAGTTTAAAACCTTCTATAATATAGCGAGTATTTTGGGTTCAGGTTATATCGAAATTGATAAATGGAATGTTGATATAGGCGATGTATACAGTGTTTTTGGTTATAATGATGCCGAAGGAATACGATTACGAGGAGGGGCAAGAACTTATTTTGGACAGAACGATCCTTGGCGATTGGAAGGTTATATGGCGTATGGTTTCATGGACAAAAAAGCAAAGCACGGTTTTTCTGCCAAATTTTTATTGGATAAAAAAAGTAGATTGATGATTTCGGGAGGTAATCGTCGAGATGTAGAACAACTAGGCTTGAGCTTAACTTCTACAAATGATGTGATGGGCCGCAGTATTGCGTCTTCCTCAGTATTAACCGTTGGATCAAATGATAGGCTTACCAATATTAATCTAAGTACTGTGAGTTTAGAAATTGAACCTGTCACCAATTTTAGGGTAAGGGTTGGAAGTTCTTTCAGAACGTTGAGTTCGGCCTTGCCAGACGCTTTTAACCTAGATTATGTTGACCCTGATTCGCCATCCGGAATATCTTCTGAGGTAAAGCAATTCGATATTAACACTTTGCTGGTTTATACTCCTGGTAAACGAACTATTGGGTATGGTGTTGAGCGTTATGACATCAATGACACATATAGCACCTTGTTGTTGAATTATACGAGAGGTTTTGAAGGTTTCTTGGAAAGTGATTTTGACTATAGCAAACTACAGTTCTCATACAGCCAACCTTGGCAAGTGGGTGGTTTTGGTAGACTAAATAGTACCATCGAGGTTGGTAAAACTTTTGGCGAAGTTCCATTGAGCCTTTTGAATGTGGTTCCAGGTAACCAAACCCTGTTCACTATATATAAGACATTTCCTAATTTGGATTTTTATGAGTTCGTCACAGATACGTATGCATCAGTCCATCTGGAGCATAATTTTAATGGAAGATTATTTTCAAGAATACCAATAATACGCAAATGGAATTTAAGGGAGTTCGTTGGGTTAAGAGGTGTTTGGGGAGATCTTTCACAGGAGAATATTGCACTAAGTAGCCCTACAAATATTCCTCTGCAAGCACCTACTGATCAGATTTATTGGGAATATTCCGTTGGGGTTGGTAATATTCTAAAATTCTTTAGGATTGACTTTAATTTTAGGGGAAATTATCTTGATAGCCCAAATGCCAGACCGTTTAGCGTTACTGGCGAATTTGGCTTTCACTTTTAATAATGCACATATAATTAATAAACACTCGTATAACCATTTGAATTAACTTTGCAGAATATAAAAAACAACTATGAGTAAAAAAGAAAATATCACTTTCGATGTGTTGGTAGAAATACCTAAAGGAAGTCGTAATAAATATGAATACGATTTTACCTTACATAAAATTAGATTTGACCGTACCTTGTTTTCTTCGATGATGTATCCTGGGGATTACGGTTTCATACCGGAAACCTTGGCTCTTGATAAAGACCCATTGGATGTTTTGGTTTTGTGTACCGAACCAACTTTTCCTATGGTTGTTGTTGAAGTAAAGCCTATCGGCGTTTTTCATATGACCGATGAAAAAGGTCCGGATGAAAAAATTATTTGCGTACCTATCTCTGACCCGATTTGGAGTAAAAGGAACGACATTTCAGATGTGAACCCACATAGATTAAAAGAAATTGAGCATTTCTTTCAGGTTTATAAAGACTTAGAAGAAAAGAAGGTTGACGTTGGCGGTTGGGGAGATGCCAAGGAAGCAATCGAAATTTACCATAAATGTGTAGAACGTTACGACAACAGTGAGCATAAGAAAAAAAGAACTTTCACTATTTAGTGAATAAAAGTTTAACCTAAGAAAAGCGGGCATTTATTATTAATTGCCCGCTTTTTTTATCTATTTGATTTTACTATTTTAGCAGCCGTTAAAAAAAACTTAAAAACAACTAAACGAAATGGAATTAGTAATTCAATTATTACCAGTATTTGGAGTCGTAGCACTGCTGTTTGTGTTTGTGAAAAACATGTGGGTTTCTAAACAAGAAGTAGGTGACGATAAAATGGCTAGAATTGCCAAGAATATTGCAGATGGTGCAATGTCTTTTTTAAAGGCAGAGTATAAGATTCTCTCAATTTTTGTAATAGCGGTGGCTATTCTTTTGTATTTCAAAGGAAATAGTGAAGTAGGATCAAACGGAATGGTTGCGCTCTCATTTGTAGTAGGTGCTATTTGTTCTGCTTTAGCTGGCTTTATAGGAATGAAAGTTGCCACTAAAGCAAATGTTCGAACAACCCAAGCTGCTAAAACTTCTTTAGGAAAAGCATTGGAAGTTGCCTTTGCTGGTGGGGCTGTAATGGGACTAGGTGTTGTTGGTCTTGGAGTTTTAGGACTTAGTGGTTTATTTATGGCGTATCAATCTATATGGCCAGGAGCTGAGAATTTAGGTTTGGTGTTGAATGTTCTTTCCGGATTTTCTTTAGGAGCATCTTCGATAGCATTGTTTGCTAGAGTAGGTGGTGGTATTTATACCAAAGCTGCTGATGTTGGTGCTGACTTGGTAGGTAAAGTTGAAGCAGGTATTCCTGAAGATCACCCTTTAAACCCAGCTACTATTGCTGATAATGTTGGTGATAATGTTGGTGATGTTGCCGGTATGGGAGCTGATTTATTTGAATCTTATGTAGGTTCTATTATTGGCACAATGGTATTAGGGGCATTTATTATTACTCCTGATTTTGCAGGTTTAGGCGCTGTATACCTTCCATTGGTACTAGCTGCTGTGGGTATTTTAATGTCTATTGTCGGTACTTTCTTTGTTAAAGTTAAAGATGGTGGAAATCCACAAACTGCATTAAATATTGGAGAATTTGGCTCTGCTGGGTTAATGGTGGTAGCTTCGTACTTTATTATTAATGCATTGATTCCTGAAAGTGTTGAAGGTTTACCTCATGGAGCAATGGGAATTTTTTGGGCTACTTTGGCTGGTCTTGTAGCTGGTTTGGGAGTAGGGAAGATTACTGAATATTACACAGGTACTGGAACTAAACCAGTAAATTCTATTGTTGCGCAATCTGAAACGGGTGCCGCAACAAACATAATCGCTGGCTTAGGTGTAGGTATGATGTCTACCATGATTCCTATCTTATTAATTGCTGCAGCGATTTTAGTGTCTCATCATTTTGCCGGTTTATATGGTATTGCAATTGCCGCAGTAGGTATGTTGGCAAACACTGGTATTCAATTAGCTGTTGATGCATACGGGCCAATTTCTGATAATGCTGGTGGTATTGCAGAGATGGCAGAATTAGATCCTGAAGTACGAGAACGCACTGATAAATTGGATGCTGTAGGTAATACAACTGCTGCTATTGGAAAAGGTTTTGCAATTGCTTCTGCTGCTTTAACTGCTTTGGCTTTATTCTCTGCCTTTATGAAGGTTGCCAATGTTACATCTATTGATGTATCTAAACCAACCATTATGGCAGGACTTCTTGTCGGTGGAATGCTTCCTTTTGTATTTTCTGCATTATCTATGAATGCAGTAGGAAGGGCAGCTATGGCCATGATTGAAGAGGTTCGTCGTCAGTTTAGAGATATTCCCCAATTGAAAGCAGCTCTAGAAGTAATGAGAGCAGTTGATTCAGATATGTCAAAAGCAACGCCTGAACAACGTGCGATTTTTGATGAAGCAGATGGACTAGCTGAGTATGATAAATGTGTTGACATTTCTACGAAAGCATCTATTAAAGAAATGGTCTTACCTGGTCTACTGGCAATTGCAGTACCGGTAGCTGTTGGTTTTATTGGTGGCGCTGAAATGTTAGGGGGCCTATTGGCTGGTGTTACAACCTGTGGTGTATTAATGGCAATTTTTCAATCGAACGCAGGTGGTGCTTGGGATAATGCTAAGAAGATGATTGAATCTGATGGTAGAAAAGGTACTGATGCGCATAAAGCGGCTGTAGTTGGTGATACTGTTGGTGATCCATTTAAAGATACATCTGGTCCTTCTTTGAATATTCTTTTAAAATTAATGTCTGTTGTTGCTTTGGTAATCGCACCAAGTATCGCTATATCTGCTGATACTTTAACTGCATACAATGGGGAAAAAGCTGCTACTGAAATGGTTGCTCAAGAGGTTCAGAAGGAAGTACGTGTTGAAATGAAGAAAGGTGATGATGGGATTGTTAACGCCACGGTTACAACAACGACTACTGAGAACGGACAACAGTCAGTTAAGGAAGAAGTGTTCACTGGAACTGAAGAAGAAGTGAAAGCGAAAGTTGAAGCTTATAAGGGTACTGAAGGTAATCTTAAGATTAAAATTAAAAAAGAGATTGAAGAGGTTATTGAGGAATAATAATCTTAGATACTAACTCAAATAATGAAAACCCTGACCATTGCGTCAGGGTTTTTTGTTTTTTATGGTTTTATTGTAGTCTAAAATTAATAGGAATTGTAAAAGCTACTTTCACATTTCTATCCCTTTGTTTACCAGGGGTCATAATAGGGAGTCTATTTATTATTCTTGCACTTTCTTTTTCCAACGCCTTGTGAGGACCACGTAAACGAATTTCACCTATTGTGCCGTCTGCTTGAATAGTGAATTGAGTGAACACCTTACCTTCAAGACCCATTTCTTGGGCTTCTTCAGGATATCGGATTGCTTTCTGAATGTGTTTATTCATCATTTTTTGAAAACAGGCTCTTTTGTCCTTTTCATTTTCACAGCCAGGAAAAACAGGTACTTCCTCTATCGATATCCAATCAACATCAATTTCTGGTTGTACTTCCTCATAGATAACATCTGACACTTCTATAATAGGTGTTTCCTCACTACTTTCAGAGGTTTCAATAATTGTTTCAATAATCGGGTCATCATCCTTTGCGAGTTCAATGACCGTGGGTGTTATTGGAGGCGGAGGTGGAGGGGTTTTTGGTAGAATAATTGGAGGCAACTCTTCAGTAATTTCATTATCCAACGTATTCATCCCAATGTCATCATAAAACGGTTTGTCATATGATTTCCATTCAAAGGCGATAAAGGTAAGGCATAGGACCAGCATTAAGCCAATCACAAAATAAAGCCCACTGTTCTTGTTCAAATCTCTTTTCGGATTCTTTTTTGGTTTCATTTTTTCAAAATTTGTGCCCAATGGTTATTAAGGCGAGGTTAAACATTTGTTTACAAGTCTACTATATCTATATCCGGAATTTATATAGTCAGTTTTTAGGCTTGTTAAATGTTACTTTGAAAATAAGACCTATTCTAGGCATGTAAAATGATAAATGAGTGAATGGGGCTTCTTCTTGAGCGAAAACCATCAATCAATGAGGGAATGAATTTGGAGATTTGCTTAAGCTCTTAATAGAAGAGACAGTCAGTAGTTTTTCTACCTTAAAAAACCTAATGAAGATTCGGTCGGCAGTTCGTAAGCCTCCTTGTTTTTTTCAAATATGCGGGCACTATAATCGTTGCCTTTCAATATAATACCTTGGTTTTGAAGACGAATCCAGCTTCCCTCCCTAAGTCCTACCACAGGTAAATCATTAAAAACATGAAATTCCTTTATGCGAGTTTCTCTAGTTTCACCCTTGTGTGTGGATGTTGGTTCTGGGTCTAGATAGTGCGCATTGATGGTGAACGGGATAATCCCTAGTGTGTCATAACTTGGAGGATATACAATGGGCATATCATTCGTGGTCATAATATTTGGCCCTGCAATGTTGCTTCCTGCACTTGTTCCCAAATAAGGCACGCCATTGGTGATAGCTTCTTTTAGGGAGGGGAGAATATTATTCTCATATAATGAATTTACCAAAACAAAAGAATTTCCACCACCTATAAAGATGCCTTTGGCATTTTTAATTGCCTTTACGGGGTCATCAAAAGTATGAATGCCCACAATGGTTTTATTGATATTCTTGAACCCTTTTTGGGCTATTTTTGTGTAATCATCATAGGTAATTCCTGTTGGTCTGGCATAAGGAATAAAAAGAATTTCATCAGCATTTTCGAATAGCTCGTTTAGAGATTCAAAGAGATAATTTAAATAGGTGCCACCGTGTAAAGTTGAGGTACTTGCTAATATGCAATTGGTCATAGGATTCAATTGCTAAAACAAACCGTTTATCTCGGCGTCTATTTTGTTTAAAATTTCTCCAAGGTCTTCAGGATTGTCAACAAAATCAAGATTGTCAACATCTACTATGAGAAGTTTTCCTTTTTCATACCCATGGATCCATGCCTCATAACGTTCATTCAATCTGCTTAAATAGTCAATCGAGATGGTGTTTTCATATTCCCGCCCTCGTTTATGAATTTGACTTACCAGATTGGGAATGGAACTTCGAAGGTATATCAAAAGGTCTGGTGGTTGCACCAAGCTTTCCATCAACTCGAAAAGACTCGAGTAGTTACTAAAATCCCGATTGGTCATAAGACCCATCGCATGAAGGTTAGGAGCAAAAATATAAGCATCTTCATAAATGGTCCTATCCTGAATAATGTCTTTTCCGCTCTCACGAAAACTCAATACTTGACGATATCTATGGTTTAAGAAATAAATCTGGAGGTTAAAACTCCAGCGCTCCATTTGATTGTAGAAATCATCTAGATAAGGGTTATCGACAACATCTTCAAAATGTGCCTCCCATTTATAATGTTTTGCAAGTAATTTAGTAAGTGTGGTCTTTCCGGCGCCAATATTTCCTGCAACTGCAATGTGCATACCTTAATAATGAATTTGTATAGGTTAGATAACAAATTTGTTAGGTACACAATATACGAGATAACAATAGTTCGTGAAAATCCTAAGCATAAAATCCGATGAAAAAATATTTAATTTTGGATTAAACCTATTCACGAAAGAATCGTCTAATAATCAAATCAAAATTACTGACATGAAATTAGTATTGATAAGTCTCTTGTTTTTGCTTACCCTTCAAAGCGTAATTTCCCAAGATTTCCAAGGAAAGGCGGTTTACGAAAGTAAAACACAGGTGAATATGGATTTTGGCGGAAGGCAAATTCCAGAAGACCGTAAAAAGGAAATTATGGAACGTATTAAAAGCGCCAGTGAAAGGTCTTTTACACTCATTTTCAATACGGCCGAATCAATTTATAAAGAAGAGGAAAAGCTGGAGCAACCCAATACTTATAATAGACGTGGAATGATGTTCCGTATGATGAGTGGTGGTAATGGGGATTATTATAAGAACATTCAAGAGCAAAAGTATTTATCGAAAAATGAACTTTTAGGAAAGATATTTTTGATAGAGGACAGCCTTCCAAAACTAGATTGGAAAATGGGTAGTGAAACGAAACAAATTGGAAATTATACCGCTTTCAAAGCTACCGCCACAAAAATGATACAACGAAGAAACCCGAGGGCTTTTAGACCACCTGGTCCGGGGCCAGAAGGAAATAGGAAAATGAATGATGATAAAGAGGAAAAGGAGGAAGAAGTTATTGAGAAAGAAGTTCAGATTGTTGCATGGTATACTCCAGAAGTGCCAATAAATCATGGTCCTGATGAATACTGGGGTCTTCCGGGGCTTATTCTTGAAGTTAGAGATGATATTACAACAATCATCTGTTCCAAGATTATATTGAACCCAAAAGAAAAGGTAGATATAAAAGCTCCCACAAAAGGTAAAAAAGTGAACCAACAAGAGTATAATGACATCTCAAAAAAGAAAATGCAGGAAATGAGGGAGAATTTTAGAAATAGAAGGCCGCCAGGAGATCGTAGATTCTAATAAACCAAAACTCACTTAAGTATTGATATTTATTTCAAAGTATTTCTTCCCATGAAAAGGATATTGTTTTGTATTGCATTTTTTGGTGTTATGGTTTCCTGTCTTGCCCAGGAAGTTTTACTTACTGGGATTGTAAGTGATAGTACAGGTACAAACATTGAAATGGCCAATGTTATTGCCATTAATGATGAGACCAAGGGATTAGAGTCATATGGGATTACAAATCATTCAGGGCGTTACAAGCTTAACCTGAAGATGAATGTGGCATATACAGTAAAAATAAGTTACATAGGTTTTGCTACCGAAGTTTTTGCAATAACTCCCGTCGCTAAAGAGATTACCAAGGATTTTACTTTGAACCAACAAGTGAATATGTTGGATGATGTTGAAGTCACTTATGAAATGCCGGTATCAGTAAAGGGTGATACTATTGTTTATGACACGGATGCTTTTGTTACCGGTACAGAAAAAAAGTTAAAAGATGTATTAGAGAACCTTCCTGGAATAGAGGTCAATGATAATGGACAAATTGAAGTTGAGGGGAAAACGGTGCAAAAAGTGATGGTAGAGGGCAAAGATTTTTTTGATGGCGATTCTAAATTGGCAGTCGAGAATATTCCAGCTGATGCGCTCAGTAAGGTCGAAGTTTTAAAAAACTATAATGAAATTTCGCAAATGCGAGGTTTAACCAATGATGATGATAATGTAGCATTGAACATTAAATTAAAGGAAGGGAAAAAGAATTTTTGGTTTGGTGAAATTACGGCAGGATATGGTCCAGAAGCCCGATATCTGGCACACCCTAAACTATTTTATTACTCGCCTAAGGGCAGTATCAATATCATAACAGATATGAATAATGTGGGCGAAGTGCCTTTTACTCGACGCGATTACAGAAATTTTACTGGCGGCTTTAGAAATTTGAACTCTCGTGGGGGAAGTAGTATTGGTACAGGTTCAGATGCATTGGGGCTTTCAACAATGCAGAATAATAGGGCCAAAGACCTTGAAACTAAATTTGCTGCGGTAAATGTGAGTTATTCTCCAAATAAAGCCTGGGATTTAAGTGGTTTTGGTATTTATTCCTATACTGGGACATTAATGGAAACCCAAAAAAGTACAACCTTCATTTCCAGTAATGAAATAGAAGAGGCTTCTACTAAAACTGATCAAACCGTTCATTTAGGGTTGGCTAAGTTAAGTACAAGATTTAAACCCAATGATGATTTTCAAATGGATTACGATTTGTTTTTGAAACAATCAGATGATTTTGAAACAATAGATGTGCTTTCAGTATCTGATATTGTAGATGAAATAGTTGAAGAGAAAAAGCAAAAACCTACATCAATAAATCAAAATGTGAATCTGTACTATACAATGAACGACAAGAATATTTTTGCTGTCGAAGCCCAGTATTTGTACCAAGCCGAAGACCCATTCTATGAAGCTCTAAGAAGGGAGTTTGCTTTTTCTGATATTTTTCCTGTGGTTACCGACCAAGAAATGTACGATTTAAATCAAGCAAAAAAGACATTCACGAATAAGGTGGATGCAAAAATTGATTATTACCATATTTTAGGAAGTAAAAGCAATTTGAACCTTACTTTGGGTACCACTCAAAGCCATCAGAATTTCAATTCCTCCATTTATCAAATATTGGATAATGCCAGTGCATTGACCTTAACGGGTAATGACTTTGAAAACGATATTACATACTCCGTTTCAGATTTGTACATGGGTTTTCATTATAAATTTATTACAGGGATTTTCACTTTCAATCCTGGGGCCACATTGCATACATACACAGCAAAAAATCTTCAGTCAGATACAGAGGTTACCGATAAGCTGACTTCTTTTTTGCCCGATATGTATATAAATATGCAACTCAAAAAATCTGAGAATTTAAGGTTCAATTACCAGATGACCCGTGCTTTTACCGATGTGAATAAATTTGCCCTGGCATATGTACTTAATTCCTATAATTCGATCTATAGGGGCAATCGTGATTTGGAAAGTGCTTTAAACCATAATCTGTCGCTGAATTTCTTTAGTTTCAATATGTTCAATTTCACGAATATTTTTGGGAATATCGTTTACACTAAAAAGATTGATGCCTTTAAAAACAGTTCAGAAATTGTCGGAATCAATAGAGTCGGGACTACCATAAATTCAAATTTTAAAGATGAATCATTATCGGCAATGGGTAGGTATGAACGTACTTTTGGAAAGATAAAAGGTTCTTTTCGGGGCAATGTTGCATGGTCAACAACAAACAACCTTATAGGAGGGGAGCAGCAAACTTCAGATTCGTTTACCCAAAGTTATACTACCTCATTATCGACTAATTTCAGTAATGCCCCAAATTTGGAATTAGGTTACAGATATATGGTCAATAATTATAAAAATGCTGACTTAGAAACAACCTTTTACACCAAAAGGCCCTTTGTAAAGTTTGACACCCCCCTTTTTAAGAATTTTATTTTCAATCTTGATTACGATTATTATCAGTATACAGATAAAGAAAATACAATTAAAAACACCTACGGCTTTTTAGAGTCCAATTTAAGTTACCAAAAAGCAGATAGTAAATGGGAATTTGGGTTAAAGGGTACGAACTTACTTGATACCGATTCTTTGAATAGTGATAGTACGAATGAATTATTCTACGCAACACAATCCTATTTTGTACAGCCGCGATATGTGCTTTTTACTGTGAAGTATAATCTTTAGAGCACAATAAATTATTGTTAAACCATTTTTAGAACAAAACTAAATTCATACTTTTGCCATCGACATCAAGAGGAAAGATTTGACTGATTGCAACCTCGAAGTTCTCAACTTCATAAAATGCTAAAGCAGTACCTACTGAAAAATATCAGTAACTACGCTTCACCTGCAATCATTTCATTTTTTCCTATAATTATAGTATAGAATAATGGCATATTTATTTACCTCAGAATCTGTTAGTGAAGGGCATCCGGACAAAGTTGCGGATCAAATCAGTGATGCTTTGTTGGATAGTTTTTTGGCTTTTGACCCCGAAAGCAAAGTGGCTTGTGAAACATTGGTGACAACTGGTCAAGTAGTTTTGGCCGGAGAAGTAAAAAGTCATACCTATCTGGATGTTCAGAATATTGCCAGGAATGTTATCAATAAGATAGGCTATACTAAAGGGGAGTACCAGTTTAGTGGAGATTCATGCGGAGTTATTTCTTTGATTCATGAACAATCACAGGACATTAACCAAGGTGTTGATAGAGGTTCAAAAGAAGAACAAGGTGCAGGGGACCAAGGAATGATGTTTGGTTATGCTACAAAAGAAACCGAAAATTATATGCCCTTAGCTCTTGATATTTCTCATAGAATTTTGCAGACCTTGGCAGACTTGAGACGTGAAGGAAATGAAATAGCTTATTTAAGACCGGATGCAAAAGCACAGGTGACCATTGAGTATTCTGATGATAATGTTCCTCAACGAATAGATACTATAGTAGTTTCTACTCAACATGATCAATTTGATGCCAATGATGATAAAATGTTGGCCAAAATCAAAGATGATATCATATCAATCCTGATTCCACTCGTCGTTAATCAATTGCCTTCGAATATGCAGACCCTGTTTGATGATCAAATAAAATATCATATCAATCCTACAGGGAAATTTGTGATTGGTGGACCTCATGGGGATACGGGTCTTACAGGTAGAAAGATAATTGTTGATACTTATGGTGGAAAAGGCGCCCATGGTGGCGGTGCATTTAGTGGCAAAGACCCAAGCAAGGTAGATAGAAGTGCAGCCTATGCAGCACGTCATATCGCAAAAAACCTTGTGGCAGCTGGCATTTCGGATGAAGTTTTAGTGCAGGTGAGTTATGCAATAGGTGTAGTGGAGCCAACCTCTATTTTCGTAAACACGTATGGAACCTCTAAGGTTGATAAAAGTGATGGAGAAATTGCGGAAATAGTCTCCCAATTATTCGATATGCGACCTTTTGCCATTGAGGAACGGTTAAAGCTGCGAAACCCAATTTATTTGGAAACAGCAGCCTACGGTCATATGGGTAAAGAGCCTAAGGTGATTACTAAAGTTTTTGAATCACCATACAATGGCAGAATAGAAACAGAGGTTGAACTGTTCACATGGGAGAAATTGGATATGGTTGATGAGGTGAAAGCAGCATTTAAGATATAATTTTCATAAAAGATTAGGAAAAACCAAAGTTGCGGCCTTATATTTGTCGTTCAAAAGTTCAAACACATATTGAATTGTTATCAAGAAAGGTGGAGGGATTAGACCCTATGAAGCCTTAGCAACCCTTTGTTTCTATAATAAAGAAGGTGCTAAATTCTACCAACTGTTGAAATTAATTCAGCATATCGGCAGATAACGAAACGAATTACAAAATGTAATTGTCTCTTTCTTTTTAACTTTTTGATTTTCCATATTGCTTCATCGCAATTATGGTGCTGGTGTTTTGATTTATTTAATTAACAACTAAAACAAATTAAAATCATGGGTAATCAAAAATTTTCTACAAATGCACTGCATGCTGGGCATGACACAACACAAACAGGTGGTACAAGAGCAGTGCCTATTTACCAAACTTCCTCGTACGTTTTTAACGATACAGATCATGCGGCCAACTTATTTTCCTTAAAGGAGCTAGGGTTTATTTATACGCGTCTTAATAATCCAACGAATCAAATTCTTCAAGATCGTTTGGCTGCCATTGAAGGTGGTGTAGGTGCGGTTGTTTTTGCATCAGGGACGGCTGCAATTTCTACAGGGTTATTAACTTTATTGAAGGCTGGTGATCATATAGTCGCGTCGAGCAGTCTTTATGGTGGGACTTTTAATCTATTGAATGTTACTTTACCAAGACTGGGTATCACAACAACTTTTGTCGATGCCTCGGATCCTGAGAATTTTGGTAGTGCTGTCCAAGAGAATACGCGGGCTATTTTTGTTGAATCATTAGGGAATCCAAAATTGGATGTTCTTGACCTAAAAGGTATTTCTGCTCAAGCAAAAGCGGCTAAAGTGCCATTTATTGTTGATAATACAGTGGCCACACCTGCTTTATTGAATCCAATTGAGCATGGGGCGAATTTGGTTATTCACTCGTTAACAAAATATATTGGGGGTCAAGGAAACTCATTGGGAGGAGCAATAATTGATGCAGGAACCTTTGATTGGTCCAATGGCAAGTTTCCTGAATTCACTGAGCCCTCAGCAGGATATCATGGGTTAGTTTACCATGAGGCTCTGGGTGCAGCTGCTTTTACTTTTAAACTGATTTTGGAAGGCCTTCGCGATTTTGGGGGAGCCCTTAGCCCATATAATGCTTTTCAAATTATTCAAGGGTTGGAAACACTGTCGGTTCGTATTAAACAACACAGTGAAAATGCCTTGGAACTGGCTAAATGGTTGGAAGGTCGACAAGACGTTGCTTGGGTTAATTATCCTGGTTTGGAGAGTAGTGCTTATAATGATCTTGCCAAGGAGTATTTATCAAAAGGACAAAGTGGATTGGTCACTTTTGGAATTAAAGGCGGTTTTGAAGCTGCCAAACAAGTGACAGATGCAACGCAGGTGTTCTCGTTATTGGCCAATATTGGGGATACAAAATCTTTGATTATCCATCCAGCAAGTACAACACATCAACAATTGACTTCAGAACAGCAGGAAGCTGCAGGTGTAGGTCAAGATTTAATAAGGTTATCAGTTGGTTTAGAGGATATTGAGGATTTAAAGGCAGATTTAGAGTCTGCATTCGAAGCCGTTGACAAATCAATTTTGGTATAGATTTCAAATTCTCCTTTGCCCTTTGGGTAGAGGAGAATATCAATAATTATAGAGTACGTTAATAATGCTACATCAATTAGAATTAAAGAATTATAAAACCATCAGCGGGGTTGAACAGGATATCTCACTATCGTATCAACTTTTTGGAAAAAACTTGCATGAGGCACCGATAATATTGGTTAATCATGCTTTGACGGGAAACTCAAATGTAACAGGGCCTGAAGGATGGTGGTCTGCCCTAATTGGAGAGGGCAAGTGTATAGATACCAATAAATATACAATTATGGCCTTTAATATTCCTGGGAATGGCTATGACGGATTTGTAATTGAAAATTACAAGGATTTTGTTGCAGGAGATGTTGCTAGGATTTTTTTATTGGGTCTTAAGGAGTTGAAAATTGATAAACTTTTTGCCATGATAGGAGGCTCACTGGGAGGTGGTATTGCTTGGGAAATGGCAGCCTTGAATCCAAATTTGACGACTCATTTGATTCCTGTTGCATCTGATTGGAAATCTACAGATTGGTTGATTGCCAATTGTCAAATTCAGGAGCAGTTTTTGGTAAATTCTAAACAACCTGTTCACGATGCGCGTATGCATGCCATGTTGTGCTATCGCACTCCAGAGTCTTTTAAAGAGCGATTCAAAAGGAGTACGAATGAAGAACTACAAGTATTCAATGTTGAAAGTTGGTTAATGCACCATGGCGAGAAATTGAAGGATCGTTTTCAAGTTTCGGCTTATAAATTAATGAACCAATTATTGAAAACTATTGACATTACACGAAATGGGGAATCAGCCTTTGTTAATCTTCAAAATAGTAATACCAATATCCATATCGTAGGTGTAGATTCTGATCTCTTTTTTACGGCCAAGGAAAATAAAGAAACCTTTAAGCAGTTGGCACAGGCGAAAAGTAATGTTACCTATGGTGAGGTGCAATCGCTTCATGGGCATGATGCATTTTTAATTGAGTTTGAACAAATGCAAAAGCTGCTCAACGGTATTTTTAATACCAATGGAAAAACTCAAGGAATAAAAGTCTTGAAGTTTGGCGGAAAATCGCTTAGCAATGGAGAGGGGTTAGGTCATGTGTTGAACATTATAACCAACAAGGTTAAGAAAGGTGAGAATATTGCAGTGGTTTTATCGGCGAGGGAAAAAGCTACTGATCAATTAGAGGCGATACTGGAAAAAGCTGCTGAAGGAAAAGATTACTCAAAGGATTTTGAGAAGTTCGAGAGCTATCAAACACATACATTTAAAAATGTGAACCTCTCTTCAGAGTTTGAAGGGTTGTTCAAATTATTCGAAGGTGTTTCCTTGCTTGGGGATTATAGTGCCAAAATAAGAGACCAGGTATTATCTTATGGGGAAGTGATTTCGGCAAAATTAATTACCAAACTCTTAATAGGAAAGGGAATCAACGCCAGATTGATGGATTCGCGAAAGCTTATTAAAACTGATGATACATTTGGTGATGCCCATGTTATCGAGGCGGTTTCAAAAGAAAATGTGCTACGCGAGTTTTCCCAATTAGGCGAAGAAGCTGTTCCGGTGATTACTGGTTTTATAGCTTCGACCTTAGAAAATGAAACCACAACATTGGGGAGGAACGGAAGTAATTATTCTGCTGCCATGATTGCAAACTACCTTGATGCTGAGGAGCTTCAAAATTATACGCACGTAGATGGTATATTTACTGCTAATCCTGATTATGTTGCTGAGGCGAAACGAATATCAGAACTTTCATACAGCGAAGCGAACGAGCTAGCTAATTTTGGTGCAACTATACTTCATGCAAAAACAATTATTCCACTGATTGAAAAAAATATTCCCCTGCGAATATTAAATACATTTAAAAGTGATAATGAGGGAACTCTAATCAGTGCTAAAACGAATAAAGAAGGTATAAAGTCCTTATCTGTTATAGAGGATGTTGCATTGATCAATTTGGAAGGTCGTGGACTCCTAGGAAAGGTGGGAATTGACGCTCGAATATTCAGGTCCTTGGGCGATAACAATATAAGTGTTAGCATTATTTCGCAAGGTTCTTCTGAACGAGGAATAGGGTTGGTGGTTAATGCAGATAGTGCGCAAAAGGCAAAAATCGCACTCCAAAGGGAATTTGCCCATGATTTTCAATCAAAGGATATCAATAGGATAACTGTGGTCGATGATGTATCGGTAATTTCAATTGTGGGTCAGGATTTAAGTACTTTCCATAAACCCTATAATTCATTGATCCAAAATCAGATTGTTCCCTTGCTTTTCAATAATACGGTTACAGGAAAGAACGTGAGTTTGGTGGTCAATAAATCAGATTTGCACAAGGCTTTGAATGTAATGCACGGTCAGATTTTCGGCATAAGTAAAAAAGTCAATGTTGTAATTTTTGGGCACGGCAATGTAGGCGGTACATTGGTTGATCAAATCTTGAAATCGGCTAAGACAATTGAAAAACGTAAAGGAATAGATTTAAACGTTTTTGCAGTGGCAAATTCTAAGAAAGTACTATTCAATGAAAAAGGAATTCCAAAAAACTGGAAAAAAACAATAAAGGAAAAAGGTGTTGCTTATGAATTGACAGATGTTTTTGCATATGCCAAGAAACATCATTTTGAAAATTTGATAGCTGTTGATAATACGGCGAGCGAAGAGTTTGTTGCCAACTATTTTGAGTTTGTTGAAAATGGGTTTGATTTGGTCTCATCCAATAAGATAGCCAACACTTTAGGTTTTGATTATTATCAATTGTTGAGGGATGAATTAGTCAAAAACCAAAAACAATACCTCTATGAAACTAATGTTGGGGCGGGGTTGCCACTTATAGATACAATAAAATTACTTCATTTGTCCGGAGAGAATATTACGAGGATCAAAGGTGTGTTTTCAGGGTCTTTAAGCTATATATTTAATACGTTCTCTGAGGTCAACACTTCTTTTTCAGCGATTCTTAAGGATGCTATGAATAAAGGGTTTACCGAGCCCGATCCTAGGGAGGATTTATCAGGGAATGATGTCGGTCGTAAATTATTGATCTTGGCAAGGGAGTTGGAATTAAGTAATGAGTTTTTCGATATTAAAATTCAGAATTTGATTCCAACGATACTTCAAGATGTCACTGTGGACGAATTTATGGGTAATTTAGAAGTGTTGGACGAAAAGTTCAATCAATTAAAAAAGAACCAAAAACCTGGTCATGTATTGCGATATGTGGGTGATTTGCATGGTGATCTTAGAAAAGAGAAAGGTAAATTGGATGTAAAATTGATTTCGGTGCCAAAAGAAAGTGCTCTGGGTCAAGTAAAAGGTTCAGATTCAATTATAGAAATTTATACTGAGTCATATGGTGAGCACCCATTGGTAATTCAAGGTGCAGGAGCAGGTGCGGCTGTTACGGCAAGAGGTGTTTTTGGGGATATTCTTCGTATTGCTGAAAAAGGATAGTTATGGGAAAGAGTAAAAAATTTGAAACGGAAGCAATTCGCACACAATTAGAGCGGTCACAATATTTGGAGCATTCTAGTCCCATGTACTTGACTTCTAGTTTTGTCTTTGAAGATGCTGAGGATATGCGAGCGTCTTTCGCCGAGGAAAAAGAACGTAATATTTATTCAAGATATTCAAACCCGAATTCTTCAGAATTTATTGATAAGGTATGTAAGATGGAAGGTGCTGAGGACGGTTTTGCATTTGCTTCTGGTATGGCAGCTGTTTTTTCAACATTTGCTGCTTTGTTGAGCAGTGGGGATCATATATTATCTGCAAGAAGCGTTTTTGGTTCAACACATAGTTTGTTTACCAATTTTTTTCCTAAATGGAATATTACCCATAGCTTTTTTAAGATAGATGAACTCGAAACCATTGATAAAATGGTAACACCCCAGACAAAGGTTATATATGCTGAATCCCCAACCAATCCAGGAGTTGATATACTTGATTTGGAGGCTCTAGGAAGAATTGCGAAGAAACATAATCTTATTTTGATTATTGATAATTGCTTTGCATCGCCATATTTGCAGCAACCCATAAAGTTTGGTGCAGATTTAGTAATTCACTCTGGCACTAAACTTATGGACGGACAAGGAAGGGTTTTGGCAGGCATTACAGTTGGGAGCAAAGAATTGGTTGACAAGATTTATCGTTTTTCTCGAATAACTGGTCCAGCATTATCACCTTTTAATGCTTGGGTTTTATCCAAGAGTTTGGAGACTTTGGCAATCCGGGTTGACAGGCATTGCGAAAATGCAATGAAATTAGCAGAATATCTGGAGCAGCATGACAAAATAACCTGGGTGAAATATCCTTTTTTAAAGTCGCATCCTAAGTATGAAATTGCTAAAAGGCAGATGAAAGCTGGTGGCTGTGTTGTTGCTTTCGAAGTTAAAGGCGGACTTGAGGCTGGGAGGAAGTTTTTCGATTCGATAAAACTATTGTCCTTGTCAGCCAATTTAGGTGATTCGAGGAGTATTGTGACTCACCCAGCATCGACAACACATAGCAAGCTTTCAGCTGAAGAAAGGCAATCTGTTGGGATTACTGATGGCTCTGTTAGAATATCAGTTGGCTTGGAACATATTGAGGATATTATTGGCGATATTGAGCAAGCATTAAGTTAAACAGTTTTAATGTTGTTTGGATTCATATGAAAATATTAAATTTTTCTATCTTCGTTAAATGCTATCCAAAAAGACCAAATATGGCCTAAAGGCTTTAACTTTTCTTGCCTCACAGGAAAATAGACAACCTGTGCAAATTGCTGAAATTGCTAGGAACGAAAATATTTCCCAAAAGTTTTTGGAGAGTATCTTGTTAAGTCTTCGAAAAACGGGAATTCTTGGTTCAAAGAAAGGAAAAGGGGGTGGTTATTACCTAATTAAGGAGCCTAAAGATATTCTTATGACCGATGTCATGCGAATTCTTGAGGGTCCTATAGCAATGGTACCTTGTGTTAGTCTTAATTTTTATGAAAGGTGTGAAGATTGTCCAGATGAGAAAACGTGCTCGGTTCATAAATTAATGCTTCAAGTAAGGGATAGCGCCTTGGAAATCTATCGGAACAATACCCTTGCTGATTTGATTAAATAGGGGTATAACCACGAATTTCCCACTGAATTTCTCATACTCTTCCTAATATTCAAAAAACAAAGTAACTAATTGATTATTCTTCAATCATAGGGTCAGTTTGTTATAAATCTACTAAATCAATAGGGTAAATTTAATATTTAATAATATTTAACGTCTAGGTATTAATTATAATTCTATTTTTGCATACTCTATTAAATCCATAGGATAAAAGAAAATATAGTCATGATTGCAGACCAATTGATTTTAAATAAAAAGGAGAAGACCGATTTTCAAAAGGACAGGAAATCTGAAAAACCCATTCGTAGTATTGCCAAAGCATTCAGTTGGAGAGTTGTCGGCACTTTGGATACCCTTCTTATTTCGTACATACTTACGGGAAAGATTGCTTTGGCAGCTTCTATTGCATCAATAGATTTTTTGACTAAAATGGTGCTGTATTTTTTTCACGAACGCTTATGGAACCTGGTTAACTGGGGCAAATAGCAAATAGCAAATAGAAATTTTAAAATCAATTCAAATGGAATTTTCGGAACATCAGATTAAAAAGCTGAATATTCAATTCAAGGGTATACCACCAGAGGAAATCATTTCTTGGGCTGTGAAGTACGCTAAGAATGCTGTTGTAACCACCAATTTTAGGCCATACGAAGTAGCTATATTAAATGCAGTTACCCAGGTGAGGAAAAATATTCCTGTTGTTTGGTGTGATACTGGTTATAACACCCCCCAAACATATAGGCATGCTGAAGAGCTTATCGAGATTTTAGGACTAAATGTAAAGTTGTATGTGCCTAGACAGACATCTTCCCATAGAGATATTGTACTTGGTATGCCAGGAATTGATGACCCAAAACATGGCGAGTTCACTGAGCAAGTGAAGTTGGAACCTTTTAGAAGGGCAATGGAAGAGATTAAACCTGACGTTTGGTTTACGAACTTGAGAAAGGGTCAGACTGCACATCGCGATTCACTTGATATTTTGAGTTTAAGCAAAGATGGAGTTTTAAAGGTGAGTCCTTTTTACCATTGGAGCGATGGGCAACTGGACTCATATCTTAAAAAAAGAAGTTTACCCAATGAGCACAAATATTTTGACCCAACTAAGGTTCTTGAAAATCGCGAATGTGGTTTACATATATAATAACATTGATTAAGTACAGCATAAATGAAAGATACTTCAAATATTAACGCGCTAGAAAACGAGGCGATTTATATAATGAGAGAGGTAGCCGCCCAATTTGAAAAGCCGGTTTTATTGTTTTCAGGAGGAAAAGACTCAATAACTTTGGTAAGATTGGCTCAAAAAGCTTTTTATCCAGCAAAGATTCCCTTTCCATTAATGCACATTGATACTGGACATAACTTTCCAGAGACAATCGAATTTAGGGATAGATTGGTTGAAGAATTAGGGTTGGAATTAATTGTGAGGAATGTTCAGGATTCTATAGACCAAGGAAAGGTTAAAGAAGAATCTGGGCGATATTCGAGCAGAAATTCTTTACAAACAACCACCCTTTTAGATGCTATTGAAGAGTTCAAGTTTGATGCTTGCATTGGTGGAGCACGGCGTGATGAAGAAAAGGCCAGAGCCAAGGAACGCGTGTTTTCAGTGCGGGATGATTTTGGACAATGGGATGAGAAGAATCAAAGGCCGGAGCTTTTCGATATGTTGAACGGACAAATAGAATTGGGTCAAAATGTAAGGGTTTTTCCAATTTCCAATTGGACAGAATTAGACGTTTGGTCTTACATAGAAAAAGAAGAAATTGAAATACCCTCTATATACTTTGCCCATAAAAGAAAGATATTCCTGCGTGACGGATTGATTTGGTCGCATTCTGATTATGTATTCCAAGAGGATCATGAAGAAGTATTGGAAAAAATGGTTCGTTTTAGAACTGTAGGAGATATGAGCTGTACCGCGGCAGTATTTTCTGAGGCTGCCGATATTGCCAGTGTGGTCCAAGAAATAAGGGAATCTACCATTTCAGAAAGAGGTGCAAGGATAGATGATAAGCGCTCTGAGGCAGCCATGGAAAAAAGAAAGCAACAAGGATATTTTTAAATTTTTCACAATAAAAATTTGCTTTTGGCAATGGCCATTAGCTTAACAAATTAATAAAATTCAGCCAACGGCTAATAGCTAAAGGCAAATAGCAAAATAGGATGGAAGTACTAAAAATAGCAACGGCGGGTAGTGTAGATGACGGAAAAAGCACTTTGATTGGTAGAATTCTATATGATACAAAATCACTTACTACCGATAAGTTAGAAGCCATTGAAAAAACCAGTAAGCAGAAAGGTTATGATTATTTAGATTTTTCTTTAGCGACAGATGGGTTAGTGGCAGAGCGAGAACAGGGTATTACCATAGATGTAGCCCATATTTACTTCTCCACACCCAATAAAAGTTATATCATTGCTGATACTCCAGGTCATGTAGAATACACAAGAAACATGGTGACTGGAGCTTCGACTTCACAGGCGGCAATTATTTTGATCGATGCAAGAAAAGGAGTAATTGAGCAAACCAATCGTCATTTCTTTATTAATAATCTATTGCGGATTAAAGATGTAATAGTTGCGATAAACAAAATGGATCTTGTTGATTATTCGGAGTCAACCTATAATGCTATAAAAACAGATTTTGAAGCCTTGATGAGTAAACGGGATTATCAAGATCAAAATATTTCCTTTATTCCTGTTAGTGCCCTAAAAGGAGACAACGTGGTCAACACTTCAGAAAACATGCCTTGGTATCAGGGTGATTCCTTATTGGACCATCTAGAGAAATTAGATAAAAAGGATATTTTCAATATTGGTACGCCAAGATTTCCTGTTCAATATGTTATTAGACCTAAAACTGAAGATTTTCATGATTTCAGAGGCTTTGCAGGCAAGGTTTATGGCGGGCAATTAAGTGTGGGGGACGAAGTGGTAGCTTTGCCATCCCAGACCAAATCAATAATAAAAGACATTTATTTTTATGATGAGAAATGTCAAACAGCATCAAGACGATCATCGGTTACTATTACTTTGGAAGATGAGATTAATGTCAGTCGTGGCGATATGCTCGTAAAGGCTAATGACCTACCAACAATAGACAAACAATTCACTGCTACAATTTCGTGGATGGATGCCAAAACTCTCAATACAGGAGGGAAGTATGTGTTACAACATGGTGTAAATAAGGTGTTGGCAAAGGTAGATGCCATCCATCATAAAATCAATCCTGATTATTCTGGTATTGAAGAAAATGTAGATTCATTGAAGATCAATGATATAGCTAGAGTGTCTTTTAAATTGAATAAACCTATTTTCTTTGATGCTTTCAAGAATCATAGGACAAATGGGTCATTTATTTTAATTGATACACAATCTAACAATACAGTAGGGGCAGGGTTTATTAGTTAAACTCTTTTTATCAAATTATAGCATATAACAATTGTTTTAAATAATCTATTAAATAGATAGATATAATAGGATAATGTTGATTTAAAAAATTATCATGAAAAGTTTTAGAACAGAAATAGAGAATCCGATTGTTGAAAAGGATATCATTGAATTAGAAGCTAAAATCCGCCAATTTAAAGAAGGCAATTTAGATGAAGAGAAATTCAGAAGTCTTCGATTGGCTCGTGGTGTTTATGGGCAACGTCAATTTGGTGTTCAGATGATTCGTATTAAGTTGCCCTATGGTAAAGTAACTTCCAAACAGCTTAAGCGAATATGTGATGTGTCAGATGAGTATTCCACAGGGCGATTACACATTACCACCAGACAGGATATTCAAATACACTATGTTGATTTGGATAGAACGCCTGAGCTTTGGGCGCAATTAGAGAAAGATGAGGTTACATTGCGAGAAGCATGTGGTAATACGGTAAGGAACGTTACTGCAAGTGAAACAGCCGGTGTAGATATGGATGAACCTTTTGATGTTTCGCCTTATGCCCAAGCAGTATTTGAGTACTTTCTGCGAAATCCGGTGGGTCAAGAAATGGGTCGAAAGTTCAAAGTGTCTTTTTCAGCAAGTGATGCCGATACTGGTTTGTCTTATATGCATGATATTGGTTTTATTGCCAAAATCCAAAATGGGGTAAGAGGTTTCAAAGTAATGCTAGCAGGTGGTTTAGGTTCGCAACCGCGGCATGCAGATGTACTTTATGATTTTTTGGAAGCTGATAAAATAATACCAAAAATGGAGGCTGTTGTTCGCGTTTTTGACCGATACGGGGAGCGCAAGAGTAGAGCAAAAGCACGATTGAAATTTTTACTCAAGGATCTTGGATTGGATGGTTTCAAAAAACTAATTGATGAAGAACAGGTTGCTGTTCCTTTTAAGCAATACATAATAGATTTTGAATCATACCCTAAAGTTAATATTGTGAATGTCGCTATTCCAAAGGTTGATATTATTGATCAAAAGACCTTTGAGCAATGGAAGTCAACGAATGTGATTCCTCAAAAACAAGATGGGTATGTAGCTATCGGAATCAAAGTTTTGTTGGGCGATTTTTATACGGACAAAGCTCGATTACTTGCCGATTTGGTTAAGAATTATGCCGCGGGTGAAATACGATTGTCGCTTCGCCAGAATATCCTTGTTCCCTATGTAAAAGAAGAATTGATTCCTTTCTTTTATGCGGAATTGGAGAAGTTGGGTTTTGCCAATCCTGGATATAATAAGGCATTGGATATAACCGCATGCCCGGGTACAGATACGTGTAATCTTGGTATTGCCAGTAGTACAGGTATTGCACAAGAATTGGAAAGAGTAATTAAAGCAGAGTTTCCACATTATATAAATAACCCTGATGTGGTTATTAAAATAAGCGGATGTATGAATGCATGTGGTCAGCACAGTATGGCCAATATTGGTTTTCAGGGCATGTCAATTAGAACAAAAGACAAATTGGTTGCCCCTGCCTTACAAGTACTTTTAGGTGGTGGTAACTTAGGAAATGGACGTGGACTGTTTGCTGACAAAGTGATAAAGGTGCCAAGCAGAAGAGGACCAGAAGCATTACGGTTGGTTTTGAATGATTATGATGCAAATGGAGAGGGTTTGTCATATGCTTCCTATTACGAAAAAAAGGGAGAGCCCTACTTCTACAATTTACTCAAGCCATTGGGAGCATTGGATAATCTTACCCAAGAAGATTTTATTGATTGGGGGGCAAAGGAAAAATACCAGAAAGCTATAGGAATAGGAGAATGCGCGGGCGTAGTTATTGACCTAATAGCCACCTTGTTATATGAGAGCGAGGAGAAAGTGCAAAATGCTTCTTCCAGTTATGGGCAGGGTAAATGGGCTGCAAGTATATATCATTCATATGCTGCAATGGTTAATTCAGCAAAGGCTCTATTGACTGCGGAAAAAACAAAAACCAATACCCATTCGAGTATTATAAAAGATTTTGATAAAATATTCGTGGATTCAAAGAGAATTGAACTTAAAAGTGAATTTTCTGAATTGGTTTTACAAATAAAGAAAAATGAGCCAACTTCTGAATTTGCAAAAAGCTATTTAGAGGATGCAAAATACTTTCTTGAAAGTGTTGACGCTTATAGAAAATTGGACTTGGTCAATGTATAAAGAACCTAAATTAACGGTAGTTGGGGCTGGCCCAGGAGATGTGGACTTAATCACTTTGAAGGGTGTAAAAGCCTTATCAAATGCTGTCGTTGTTTTATATGATGCTTTGGTTGATAAAGAGTTATTGGGTTATGCTCCCCAAGCAGAACACATATTTGTCGGTAAGCGCAGAGGTTGCTACGCTTATCAGCAAGAACAAATAAATGAGTTGATTGTCAAAAGAGCTAAGTCGCATGGCCATGTTGTTAGATTAAAGGGTGGTGATCCATTCGTTTTTGGTAGAGGGGCAGAAGAAATGGAATATGCAGCCGCCCATGGGTTGGAAGTTGCTATGGTGCCAGGTATTTCATCATCGGTATCAGTGCCGGCAGCCCAGCAAATTCCAGTAACTAAAAGAGGTGCTGCAGAAAGTTTTTGGGTGATAACAGGGACAACTAAGGACCATAATTTATCCAAAGATGTTCACTTGGCAGCCAAATCAAACGCTACTGTAGTAATTCTAATGGGGATGAGTAAATTAACTGCAATTGTTGATTTATTCAAACAAGAAGGGAAATCAGAAACACCAATAGCCATCATCCAAAATGGCACGCGGAAAAATGAGAAAGTTGGTGTAGGGACAATTGGTACAATAGAGACTATAGTTAAGCGACAAGAACTGGCAAACCCAGCTATTATAATTATTGGCGAAGTTGTGCAACATAGAGAACGGATTTTTGAAGTTCAAAAACAATATTCTGAATTGGAAGTAACACATTGATAATGGAAAGGAACAATCTATACCCAATTTTTTTGAAGACTTCAAAGTTGACAATTTTGATTATCGGTGGGGGTGAGGTTGCAGAAGAAAAATTACGGTTTTTGACTAAGTCGAGTCCAGATGCAAATATTACCATAGTATCACCAATGTTCAGAGATGAAACTTTAATTTTGGCCAAAAAGTTTGAGGCTGTATTAATAAAAGAGACCTATCATAAAAGGCACTTAGATGGCATGCACCTAGTTGTGGCAACAACTGATAATCCAAATGTTAATCTTAAGGTGTACAAAGATTGTAGGCAGCAGGATAAATTAGTAAATGTGGCCGACAATCCGCCATACTGTGATTTCTACATGGGGGGTATTGTAACAAAGGGTAATGTCAAAATTGCAATATCAACCAATGGTCAATCCCCAACAACGGCAAAAAGACTGCGCCAATTTTTTGAGGAAGTAATCCCAGAGGATATAGATGAAATGGTAAGGAATCTTAATAGTTATAGGAAAAGGCTAAAAGATGACTTCGGGCAAAAGGTGGATAAAATGAACAGGTTGACTAGGTCGTTGGTAAATTCCGACGAGTAATGTTTATTGGATTACCTAAATCTTCGGCTATTCCTTGCATTTAAAGTAACTGTGCCGTTTCTTTGCAACCAGTTCATAAACAATACTGAAACCGTTATCAAGAAAGGCGGAGGGACTAGACCCAATGAAACCTTGGCAACCCTTTACTTTAAAGTAGGTGCTACATTCTATTACGCCTATGGCGTGAAAGATAACAGAGAAAAAGAAGGTCTTTCTTTCATCCAATCTTGATACATTTTTTAACAGTTTTAAACCATAGTCTATTGACTATATAATTCACATGGTTTTGAATTAAGAATGAAAGAGATAAAAGACATATTAAAAGAACGTGTATTGATACTTGATGGTGCCACGGGCACCATGCTTCAACGGTATAAATTTACGGAAGAGGATTTTAGGGGAGAGCGTTTTAAAGAATGGCCACTGTCATTACAGGGTAATAATGATTTATTGTCGTTAACACAGCCTGAGGCCATTGCTATAATTCATGCGAAGTATTTAGAGGCTGGTGCCGATATTATTGAGACGAATACTTTTTCTGGAACAACAATCGCGATGGCAGATTACCAGATGGAGGAGTTGGTCTACGAGCTGAATTATGAATCAGCAAGGATTGCCCGAAAAGTCGCTGATGAGTTTACTGTTAAGAACCCGGACAAACCAAGATTTGTAGCAGGGAGTATTGGTCCAACCAATAAAACAGCTAGTATGTCACCAGATGTCAATGACCCAGGATTTAGGGCGGTTTCATTTGATGAACTAAGAATTGCTTATAAACAACAAGTTGAGGCTCTAATTGATGGAGGGGTCGATTTACTTTTGGTCGAAACAATTTTTGATACGTTGAATGCAAAGGCTGCACTTTTTGCTATTGAGGAAGTGAAGGAAGAGCGAAATATGGATATTCCGATTATGGTGAGCGGTACTATTACCGATGCCTCCGGAAGAACCTTGTCAGGACAAACAGCCGAAGCATTTTTGATTTCGATTTCCCATATCCCAATCTTGTCAGTAGGATTTAACTGTGCCCTTGGGGCAAGTCAGTTGGTGCCTCATTTAGAAGTTTTGTCCGCAAAGACAGATTTTGCTGTTTCTGCGCACCCGAATGCTGGATTGCCAAACGCTTTTGGGGAATACGATGAAACTCCAGAACAGATGGCTTCTCAGATAAAAGAATATCTAGAAAAAGGATTAGTGAATATTGTTGGAGGTTGTTGTGGTACTACTCCGGAACACATTTCGGCAATGGCAGATTTGGTTAAGGATTTTGAGCCAAGAAATAGTTTGTAACGAGTCTTAAATAGAATAAATCATGAGAGGTTTTGGTGTTTTTATTGTTGTCATGACAACTTTTATATCTTGTAATTTGTCCAATAAAAAACAAATTGAAAATCTCAAAGAGACAGGTAATAACTTAGAAGGTACTTGGAAATTAGTGTATGGTGAAATTCGTGAGAACGATTCAGTGGTCGTAAGGGATTTATCGAAAGCTGATTTTATAAAAATCATCAACAAATCCCATTTTGCCTTTTTCAATCAAAAACCAAAAACTAGTGAAGGGTTTTATGCAGGTGCAGGAACGTATGAGCTGAAAGGTGAAGACTATATAGAAACATTGGAATTTATTGGAGCCGATAATTTAAGAAACCACAAGTTTCCTTTTAAAATTACAATAAAAGGAGATTCTCTAATTCAAACTGGTTTAGAAGAAATAAAGGAAGCTGGTTTGAAAAGATATATTGTTGAAAAGTATATCAGGATTGGTTATGAAAACCAAATTAATCGTTTGAATTAATGAGTACAATATCTCAAAAATATCTAAAGTTAAGCGGACTCGAACCACTAGTGGTAACCCCTGAAAGTAACTTCATAAATGTAGGGGAACGTACAAACGTAGCCGGCTCAAAAAGGTTTTTGCGTCTTATTAAAGAAGAAAAATTTGAAGAAGCTTTGGATGTTGCCCGGCACCAAGTAGAGGGCGGTGCCCAGATTATTGATATTAATATGGATGACGGACTCATCAATGGTAAAGCGGCTATGGTGAAATACCTAAATCTCATTATTGCTGAGCCTGATATTGCACGGGTACCCATTATGATCGATAGTTCTAAATGGGAAATAATTGAAGCAGGACTACAGGTAGTACAAGGAAAATGCGTTGTTAATTCCATTAGTTTAAAAGAAGGTAAAGAACAATTTGTTCAACAAGCCAAACTCATAAAACGATATGGTGCTGCAGTAATCGTAATGGCGTTTGATGAAGTGGGGCAAGCAGATAATTATGAAAGACGATTGGAGATTTCTAAACGTTCCTATAGTATTTTGGTCAACGAGGTAGGTTTCGCACCTGAAGATATCATTTTTGACTTGAATGTTTTTCCGGTAGCAACCGGAATGGAGGAACACAGACGAAACGCACTGGATTTTATTGATGCAACAAAATGGGTTAAGACGAACCTTCCATACTGTAGTGTAAGTGGTGGAGTTAGTAATGTTTCTTTTAGTTTCAGGGGAAATAACCCGGTTCGTGAAGCCATGCATTCAGTTTTCTTATATCATGCTATACAGGCGGGCATGAATATGGGTATTGTAAACCCAACCATGTTAGAGGTGTATGATGATATTCCTAAAGATTTATTGAAACATGTTGAAGATGTTATTTTGGATCGGCGAGATGATGCTACAGAACGGTTATTGGATTTCGCAGAATCTGTTGTTGGAAAAGCCAAAGAAAGTAAAGTCGATCTGTCATGGAGAGAAGATTCTTTACAAGACCGAATAACCAGAGCACTGGTTAAGGGGATAGATCAATATATTGTTGAGGATGTTGAAGAGGCCCGAACAAATGTAAATAGACCTATTGAAGTAATTGAAGGTCATTTGATGACTGGGATGAATGTTGTGGGCGACCTTTTTGGTAGCGGAAAAATGTTCTTACCGCAAGTGGTTAAATCTGCAAGAGTGATGAAAAAAGCGGTGGCCCATTTACTTCCCTTTATAGAAGAAGAAAAGAAAAATAACCCTGATGCTATAGCTGGAGGTGCTGCCGGAAAAATCCTTATGGCAACGGTCAAAGGGGATGTTCATGATATCGGTAAGAATATTGTGAGCGTGGTTTTGGCCTGTAACAATTATGAGATTGTTGATTTAGGAGTTATGGTACCTCCTGAGAAAATCATCAATGCAGCAAAAGATGAAAATGTTGATATCATTGGGTTAAGTGGATTAATAACCCCATCATTGGATGAAATGGTGTTTCTTGCCAAGGAAATGGAACGTCAAAATTTTAATGTTCCTCTGCTCATAGGGGGTGCCACCACCAGTAAAGCACATACCGCAGTGAAAATTGATCCTCAGTACAAAAATGCGGTTGTTCATGTAAATGATGCCTCAAGGGCAGTTACGGTGGTTGGGGATTTATTGCAGAAAGAAAACTCGGATAATTATAAAAAAGAGATTAAGCTGAACTATGAGGAGTTTAGGGATAAATTCTTGAAACGCTCAAAACAAAAAGAATATAGGACCATTAATGAGGCTAGAGCCAATAAATTCAAAATTGATTGGAAAACTGAAGAGGTAATAAAACCAAATGAATTGGGTATTCAGGTTATCGAAGATTTTGATTTACAGAAATTGGTTCAATTTATAGATTGGTCACCCTTTTTTAGAAGTTGGGACTTACATGGTAAATACCCTGATATTCTCAAAGACAATGTTGTAGGTCAACAGGCAAGAGAACTTTTTGAAGATGCCAAGGCCATGCTGAAAACAATAGTTGACAAAAGTCAATTGAAGGCAAAGGCTATTTTTGGACTGTTTCTAGCAAATTCAGTCGATAGTGATGATATTAAGGTCTTGATCAACGATGAAACTAAAAAGTTTAGAACACTCCGTCAGCAACTGAAAAAAAGAGAAGGAGTGCCCAATTTTGCGCTGGCAGATTTCATCGCTCCACAGGAAACAGGTATTCAGGATTATATTGGTTGTTTTTGTGTTAGTACTGGTTTTGGTACTGCAGATTTAGCTGCAAAATTTGAGGAGGATCATGATGATTATAGTTCGATTATGATTAAGGCCCTAGCTGATCGTTTGGCCGAAGCATTTGCGGAGTATTTGCATAAAGAAGTGAGAACCAAGTATTGGGGCTATTCGTCGAATGAACATCTGAGTAATGAAGAACTCATTAAAGAAACATATAAAGGTATTCGCCCGGCACCTGGTTATCCTGCATGTCCTGACCATTTGGAGAAATTAACCATTTGGGAAATTCTAGGAGTTAAAGAAAAGATTGATGTTGAACTAACAGAGAGTTTGGCGATGTGGCCGGCTGCGAGCGTGAGCGGCTATTATTTTGCTAACCCAGAGGCCCGTTATTTTGGATTGGGAAAAATAAAAGAAGATCAGGTTTTGGATTATGCCAAAAGAAAGGGAATACCTTTAGAGGATGCCAATAAATGGCTGGCACCAAATATTGCGGAAGATTAAATAATTATACAAATCAGAATGAAGATTACAGATCACATATTAAATGCCAAAGGGAAAACATTGTTTTCTTTTGAGATAGTTCCTCCAGTAAAAGGGAAAAACATTCAAGAATTGTATAATAACATTGATCCGTTAATGGAGTTTAAACCTCCGTTTATTGATGTGACTACGTCCCGAGAAGAATATGTTTACATTAACAAATCTGGGCTGTTAGATAAAAAATTGACACGAAGACGTCCCGGTACTGTGGGGATATGTGCTTCTATTCAACATAAATATAAAGTAGATACGGTGCCGCATATTTTATGTGGAGGTTTTACCAAAGAGGAAACGGAATATGTACTTGTTGATTGTCATTATTTAGGAATTCAGAATGTCATGGCCTTGCGCGGTGATGCACGTAGCGAACAGAAATACTTTGAAGCCACAAAAGGCGGTCATGCTTTTGCCAGTGAATTGGTTGGGCAGATACAAAATTTAAATTGTGGTAAGTACTTGCATGAAGAGATAGAATCTGACAATTGTGCCGATTTCTGTATTGGGGTTGCCGGTTATCCAGAAAAACATTTGGAGGCACCATCACTGCAATCAGATTTAAAACGATTAAAAGAAAAAGTTGATGCAGGGGCGGACTATGTGGTGACTCAAATGTTCTTTGACAATCAAAAATATTTTGAATTTGTTGATGCGGCAAAAGAAATAGGTATCAATGTTCCAATTATTCCGGGTATAAAACCTATCGCGGTAAAAAGACATTTGCAACTGTTGCCTCAAGTATTTCGTATAGATTTGCCTCAGGATTTGATAGATGCTGTTGATGATTGTAAAGACAACAAGGCGGTTCGTCAAGTAGGTGTGGATTGGGCAATACAGCAGTCTAAAGAGTTAAAAGCTGCTGGTGTTCCTGTATTGCACTATTACTCAATGGGCAAATCGGATAATATCCATGCAATTGCAAAAGGTGTATTCTAGATTCATTTTTCTTTTTTGAAATGAGAGTTTTGAAACAGTAATACACATAATAGGGAAACCTACTTTTTACTATTTTTACACCCCATGAACCTAAGGTTACTTCCCATAGTTTTACTGGTATTTTCCATTGGCTTTTCGCAGAGTAATGAGAAGCTAATGAAATATACTTTAGATGTAAATCAGTATTATGGATCGATTATGCTTCATAATACTGATATATCACATCTCATTTCTGACCATCCAGCTGGATTGATATTGAGTCTAAATCGTAAAACCTACGGAGATGAAGAATGGCATCAAGAATATAATTACCCGGACATAGGAGCTTCGTTCATTTACCAAAATATGAACAATTCAACGTTGGGCCATAATTACAGTCTTTATGCACATTATAATTTCTATTTCTTCAAACGAAACATGCAGTTTCGTATAGGTCAGGGGATTGCCCATACTTCGAACCCCTATGATAAGTATGAAAACTTCAGGAATAATGCCTATGGCTCTGATTTTATGAGTTCTACATATCTGATGTTGAACTACCACAAAGAAAATATCTTCAAGGGATTAGGTTTTAAGGCGGGGGTTTCAATCATCCACTATTCAAATGCCAACTTTAGAGCCCCTAATACATCTACCAATACTTTTGCCTTTAACGCTGGCTTGATTTATGATTTGGATGGAGGAAAAGAATTGGCATATTTGGTTGATCCGGAAAAAGTAAATGTCACCGAACCTATAAAGTATAACTTGGTTTTTAGGGCAGGATTGAATGAAAGTGATGTTATAGATATGGGTCAATATCCTTTTTATATTATATCAGCTTATGCTGACAAACGATTGGGTAGAAAGAGTGCAATTCAAATAGGTGCAGATATTTATTTTTCAAGATTTTTGAAGGAATTGATAAGGTTTCAATCCATTGCTTTTCCTGAAAATGGCGTTTCTTCGGATGATGACTACAAACGTGTTGGTCTTTTTTTGGGTCATGAATTATTTATTAATGAGATGTCCATAATAACGCAGTTAGGTTATTATGTTTATTACCCTTTTGATTTTGAAGGGAAGATGTATAACAGGGTTGGACTAAAACGTTATTTTGGTGATAAGATTTTTGGAGCAATAACCTTAAAATCACATGGGGCTAAGGCCGAAGCGGTTGAATTCGGAATTGGAGTGAGATTATGAAAAAGATACTGAACATATTACTTTTTATGATTTTGATCTCTTGTAATAATGAGAATGCACCGGACTGTTTTCAAGATGCCGGAGAACTTGTTAGGGTAGAAGTTGACATGGACACTTTCGCAAAAATAACGGTGTTTGAAAATGTTAGCTTAATACTTGAGCAAGGTGATGTGCAAAAGGTGGAGATTGAAACGGGTGAATTTCTTCTAAACGAAGTTACTGCATACGTTGAAGGTGATAGATTGATTTTGCAAAATGAAAACGGTTGTAATTTCTTCAGGGATTATGGTCTTACCAAAGTATATGTTACTTCTCCAAATATTACAGAAATACGAAGTAGCACTGGGTTGCCAATTAAAAGCAATGGAGTTCTAGGTTATTCTTCTATAAGGTTGTATTCGGAAAGTTTTGTAAATCCGGATGCGGAAACCACAGATGGGGAGTTCGATTTGGAATTGAATTCGAAAAACGTAGGGGTGGTTGCAAACGGAATAGCATATTTCAAATTAAGGGGAAATACGGAGCACTTAAGTGTGACAGTGGCTGCTGGTGATTCACGAATTGAAGCTGAAGATTTGGTTTCTGAAACTATTAGCCTTAATCATAGAGGAACCAATGATATCCAAGTTAACCCACAACAATCAATAACTGGAGTTATCCGAGGTACTGGAGATGTAATAAGTTTTAATCAACCAGCAACAATTGAGGTTGAGGAATTGTACACGGGCAAACTAATTTTCAAGTAGTTTCGGAAATATATTGAGGGGTGGGTCCATGTAAAACTTTATAGCTATCTATTATTTTTAATTAAAAGTATTGATTCAATTTTGAAATCGATTTTGACATATTTGAATAATCTATTTTCATCTGAGAGTAATGAAAGCCTGTATCCAAATTCTAAGGGATTGGCCAAAGCAGATGATTTATTGAATTCATTAATAGAAGAAAAGAGAATTCCAGGGTTGGCAATTACTGTTTTGAAAGAAGGTAAAACCATTTTTCAAAAAGGATATGGATATGCCGATTTGGAGGAGAAAATAGTTGTTGACCCGCAGAGAACAATATTTCGTATCGCAAGTGTCTCAAAGAATATTGCCGCCACAGCCCTTGCTCATATGGTAAAAGATGGAGTCATAGACCTGGATGCCTCTTTGTATAATTATGTTCCGTTTTTTCCAAAGAAGGAATATGATTTTACCATTCGTCAATTAGCAGGTCATACCGCAGGAATCAGAGGGTACAAGGGTAAAGAATATGGATTGAACAAGCTCTATTCAATTAAGGATAGTCTTGAAATATTCAAGGACGATGATTTGCTTTTTAAGCCAGGTAGTGATTATCATTACAATAGCTTTGATTGGGTGTTGATTTCCTTGGCGATGCAAGAAGTCAGTGGTGTTTCATTTGAAGAATATGTCCGGGAAAAAGTATTGATTCCTTTGGGCTTATCGAATACATTCAGTGAGGCTGTCTGGTTGAGTGGGTTCGAGACCTTAGAACAAGGAGTTCGATATCTATCATCATTTTACTCAAAAAGTAGATTGGGTTTTCGAAAAGCCATTCCGGTCAATAATGATTATAAATTAGCGGGTGGGGGTTATGTTTCCACTTCCGAGGATATTGCCAAATTTGGGCAGTTCTATTTAGACAATGAAATTCGCGATAACGACGTTATTTCTGAATTTCTTACATCTCAAATAGTTAATGGTAAACCTACTTATTATGGTTTAGGTTGGCAGGTAAGTGAGGATAGTAAGGGAAGACGTTATTTTGGTCACATAGGAAACGGAGTTGGGGGGTATTCAAATTTGTTTGTTTACCCTAACGAACAAATTGTACTCTCAATTTTAGCGAACTGTACTAATCCCAGAATCCAGAAAGAATTGGATGAATCTATCGACCAGATAATTTGTGATTCTTAATAAATGCCCAATTTTAGAAGGAATTCTTTAATGAAATTGCACATTCATGAAAAAAACAAAAAAAAATCGTGGTAAAAGACGATTTTTAAATTTAATAATTACCTTAGCCAAAGATTTGACAATAAGATGAGTAAGCAGTATTTCTATAATGGTTTTTATTTTTTCTTCTTTTTTAAGAGAGAAACGGGACTGTTGTAGTGTATTGTAAAAAAATATAACATTGAGTCCCGTGAAAAACGGGACTTTTTTTGTTAAAAAAAGCTGGAGTATTTAGGATAATAAGAGATCATGAGTTTAAAAATAGCCATACAGGGAATAAAAGGTTCAAACCATCATCAAGTAACAAAGGAATATTTTGATAAGGATATTGATTTGGTTGAATGTATGTCTTTTCATGGTTTGGTAGATTGTTTGGTTGATTCAACAGCGGATAAAGGGGTAATGGCAATAGAGAACTCCATTGCAGGTTCAATTATTCCTAATTACGCATTGATAGACGATAAGAAATTACATATTATTGGGGAGCATTATTTGAACATACATCACAATTTAATGGCCCTCGAAGGGCAGTCTATAAATGAAATCACAGAAGTAAGGTCGCACCCTATGGCGCTTTTGCAATGTCGGGAGTTTTTGAAGACAAACCCTCATATAAAAATGGTTGAGGACGTGGATACGGCAGAAACTGCGAAACAAATCCACGATAAACAATTAAAGGGAATTGCAGCAATCGCTCCAAGTGTGGCTGCCGACCTATATGATTTGGAGATTATCGCTCCTGGAATACAGACGATTAAAAACAATTCAACTAGGTTCATCATAGTAAAGACCAAGAATAAGGAATGGCCTAAAAGTGAGATCAACAAAGCGTCTTTACGTTTTGTTACTGACCACAAAAGGGGAAGTTTGGCAACTGTGTTGAATGTGATGAGTGATTGTAGCCTCAATTTGACCAAGATCCAGTCGTTACCGATTATTGAAACCCCTTGGAAATACGCCTTTTTTGTCGATGTTACTTTTGATGAATATGATAATTTTGCCAAGGCCAAATCACTTTTGGAAATAATGTCAGAGAATTTCAGGGTTTTGGGAGAGTATAAAAATGCGAGAATATGATTCAGACAGCCGAAAGATTAAGGACAGTTGAAGAATATTACTTCTCAAAAAAGTTGAGGGAAGTTCGTGGACTAATTACTGAAGGAAAACCAATAATAAATATGGGTATCGGTAGCCCAGATTTGGCGCCGTCGGAGGAGGTGATTACTTCTATTCAACAATCAATAACAGAAGCAGGGGCACATCAATACCAAAGTTATCAAGGTTTACCTCAATTACGTAAGGCCATTTCGGATTTTTATAAAGATAAATTCGATGTGGTTGCGGATGAAAATGCAGAGATTTTGCCTTTAATGGGATCAAAAGAGGGGATTATGCATATTAGTATGGCCTTTTTAAATGAAGGCGATGAAGTATTAATTCCGAATCCAGGATACCCTACCTATACTTCAGTTACAAAACTGGTTGGGGGAGTTCCAAGACTGTATAATCTTACAGAGGAATCTGGTTGGTTTCCCAATTTGGATGATTTACAAAAGCAAGATTTAAACAAGGTTAAAATCATGTGGGTTAGTTACCCGCATATGCCAACAGGAGCTACTGCTACTAAGGACCAATTATTGAGTTTAGTTCAGTTCGCTAAGAAGAACAACATCCTTTTGGTAAATGACAACCCTTACAGTTTTGTCTTAAGTAAAAACCCCATTAGTATTTTAAGTATTGAAGGAGCAAAAGAGGTGACTTTAGAGCTTAATTCCTTAAGTAAAACCTTTAATATGGCAGGCTGGCGTGTTGGTATGGTACTTGGGAATAAAGCACACATCAACGCTATTTTGAAGGTGAAAAGCAATATGGACTCGGGCATGTTCTATGGTATTCAGAAAGGAGCTGTTGCTGCATTGAAAAGTGGAGAAGACTGGTTTAGTTCATTGGACCAACTTTATACCAAACGCAGGGAAGCGATGTTTGCATTGGTTGATAAACTCAATTGCTCTTATGATAAAAATGCGGTGGGGATGTTTGTTTGGGCGAAATTACCCAAAGGATCCGTTTCCTCAGAGGAGTTTGTAGATAGCGTTTTATACGATAAAAATATTTTCATTGCTCCAGGCACAATATTTGGAAGCAACGGAGAAGGGTATATTCGATTTTCGCTCTGCGTGAAATTGGAAAAAATAAAAGAAGCATTAGAAAGGTTTTAAGATGAATGTATTTATAATCGGTATCGGATTAATTGGCGGTTCAATGGCCAAAGACATAAAAAGGCTTAACCCTAATACCAAGATTTATGGTGTGGATTCGAGTGCGACCCATTTAGATGAAGCTATTAACTTGGATATAATAGATTACAAGTCAAGCTACAATGATTTGAATTTGGCAGATATTGTAATTGTTAGTATACCGGTCGATGCAATGGTAATTGAACTTCCAAAAATACTGGAAGAAGTCAATGATGATTGTGTTGTGGTAGATGCTGGTTCAACAAAAGCTATCCTTTGTAAAAGTTTGGAAAATCACCCGAAAAGGAGAAATTTTTTGGCAAGTCATCCAATAGCAGGAACAGAATTTTCAGGCCCATCAGCAGCAATAGATGGTTTGTACCAGGGAAAAACCAATATCATCTGCGAGGTTGAAAAAACGGCATTCAAACTTCAAGAAAGAGCATTAGAGTTATTCCAGCAAATGGGCATGCGAATTAGGTATATGAACCCAGAGGCTCATGACAAGCATATCGCCTATGTATCGCATTTATCACATATAAGTTCATTTATGTTGGGAAAGACCGTAATTGAAAAAGAGAAAAATGAGCGCGATATTTTTGACATGGCAGGGTCGGGATTTGAAAGTACGGTACGTTTAGCAAAAAGTTCACCAGCCATGTGGACACCGATTTTTGAACAGAACAAGGAAAATGTAGTAGAGACTTTAGAGGAATATATTCAAAACCTCGAAGACTTTAGACAGCTTTTACTGAAAGATGATTTTGAGGGGATTTACAAAGAAATGAACAATACAAATAGAATAAAGGAAATTTTAAGAGGAATACCACTAAACAAATAATAGTATACTAAAAATGGAGAATTCAAAAAAAATGAGAACATGGTTAGATGATTTAGGATTAGATCATCCGTTGGTTATTGCGGGCCCATGTAGTGCTGAAACAGAAGAACAGGTCTTGAAAATTGCACATGAACTTAAAGATACAGATGTTAACTATTATCGTGCCGGTATTTGGAAACCAAGAACCCGTCCAGGTAATTTTGAAGGTGTTGGGGCTTTAGGCCTTAAATGGTTACAAAAGGTTAAGGAGGAGACAGGATTGAAAACGGCAACAGAAGTTGCTAACAAAGCACATGTTGAATTGGCATTGGAGCATGACATTGATTTATTGTGGATTGGAGCTAGGTCAACTGTTAGCCCATTTATTGTTCAGGAAATTGCTGATGCTTTAGAGGGTACCGAGAAGACTGTTTTGATTAAAAACCCTGTAAATCCTGATTTGTCTTTATGGTTGGGAGCTGTTGAAAGGTTATACAGCGCAAATATCAAAAACTTAGGTGTTATACACAGGGGGTTCTCTACATATGAAAAGTCAAAGTATAGAAATATACCGGAGTGGCAATTGGCTATTGAATTACAGACCAAATTCCCTGATTTGCCAATTATCAATGATCCATCTCATATTACTGGAAACAGAAATATGATTTTTGATGTATCCCAAACTGCGTTGGACCTTAATTTTGATGGGTTGATCATAGAGACTCATCATGACCCAGAAAATGCTTGGAGTGATGCGGCCCAACAGGTAACACCTAAAACATTGGTTCAGATTATGAAAGATCTACGTATAAGAAAAGAGTCTGATGAAGAAGCTGAATACATGGGTAAATTAGATAACCTTAGGGCACAGATAGATATTTTGGACAATCAATTAATCGAGACCTTAGGAAAGAGAATGAAGGTATCAGATGGAATAGGAAAACTCAAAAAAGAAAAGAATGTGGCAGTTCTTCAGAGTAATCGTTGGAACCAGATTCTAGGTGCGATGATACTGGAAGGGGAGTCAAAAGGATTGAGCGAAGAGTTTGTGCTTAAAATGTTCAAGTCAATTCACCAAGAATCAATCAATCATCAAGAGAAGATCATGCAATCTTAGAAAAAATCCCGATTTATAATCGGGATTTTTTTTTGAAAACTGTAACAATCATTCTTAATTTCAATCTTTAAAGAAATCAAAAAGAATAGAACAAATGAAAAAAATACTTTTCCTTTTAGTGGCCATAAGTTCACTTACTGTTTCTGCCCAAAGAATGATAGATAAAGAAGTGGGTGATTTCAATAAAATCAAGGTCTTTGATCTTATTGAAGTGAACCTTATAAAATCAGATGAAAACAGAATTACCATTAAAGGTGATAATGTCTTTGATATAAAAGTTGTGAATGACAACGGTACTTTGAAATTAAGAATGCAGTTGGACAAAAGGTTTAGAGGTGAGGACACTTTCATTGAGGTCTTTTATAAACATTTAGATGTTATTGATGGGAATGAAGGAGCTAAAATCGTTTGTAATGAATTGATAAAACAAGACCATTTGGAAATACGCTCACAAGAAGGTGCCCAAATAAAAGCAGGGTTAGATGTTGTTGATTTGGAAGTTAGGGCGGTAACGGGTGGAATTGTTGAAGCTTCAGGCTTGGCCGAAAACCAATGGGTGGTATTAAATACTGGTGGTGTATTCGAAGGTAGAGAACTCAAGACTTCCAATACTGATATAAAGATAACTGCGGCAGGTGAAGCTGAAGTTTTTGCATCAGAAAAAGTGGATATAAATGTAAAGGCTGGGGGAGATGTTTATGTATATGGGAATCCCAAAGATGTAAATAAAAAGACCCTGGCTGGTGGCAGGGTCTATATTAAAGACTAAAAACTAAAAGCCCTGATGAGATCATCAGGGCTTTTTTTATCTTTTAAAAATATAACGGGTAATAAAGATCCCTGAACCATCACCTTTACCACCATCACTTTCTACAGCGCTGGTTACAAAAGCCAATTCCCATCCTTCGGCGACCATTGTATTTATTTTTGAAGTAATAAGAGCATCATTCGCTGCGATATTCTGAAAACGAATTCCACCAATATTGAAAAAGTTCAATAATTTGGTTTCCTCAAAATTCTTAACTCTAATTTCGTCTCTTTTCGATTTATTTCGGGTTTTGTCTTCATCAGTTTGGACGCTTGTGAACTCTTGATAATCCTTGTCTTCGTTAGCACTTATTATTCGAGACCTTCCCAATCCGCTGGATACAATAGATTCAACACTGGTAATTACTTTGTATTCTTGGGCATTTGTTTCATATGAAAGTAAACCCAACAAGGAAACAACGATAATTAATTTTTTCATGACGTCTAATTTAAGTTTTAATTAATATAAAGATAAGGACAACTGAATAAACAGAAGGTTGCGTAGAAAATATAAAAAAAGTCCTCTAAGATTTCATAGAGGACTTTTAATACTTTTTACTACCTACTGCTGAAAGAATATTTTATTGAATTGAGAAATCAAAAACGGATTGATTATCCCTTCCTTGAGGAACGGCACCTTGGTAAATAAAGCAGTACTCACCAGGCTCTAAAGCATCTGGAGTTACTTTAAATTTATTGCCTTCTATTTCTTCCATAGAAAAGTTCAGCGCATATTTTGGATCGATACCGCTGCTGCTTGCTATCCAGCTTTTCTTGCCAGTAATAACTTCCCGTAAGTTCTTTTTCTCTTTAACCGTAAGTTTTACCAAAACAAATTCATTAGGGTTGCTGGCCATTCTAAACCACCAGTTAAATATACCCGTATCCCCTCCTTGGTTATTCTGCATATTGTCAACCTCAGTTACACTTGGGTCGAAAATAAAAGTGAATTCTGGGGCTCTTGTTTTTAGTACATTATTTGAATGGATACCTGGCAACTGAGCCTTTTTCTTGGAATTTATTAAACCTGAAACTAGCCTTTGAGCTGCAGCATTTGAGTTTGTACCTGAAAATACGCTGGGCTGGATCAATTTATCTTCGCCATTTTCTGCCAAGTAGTAAATACCGGTTTTGGATTTGGTATTTTGTTTTGACTTTGCCATAATCAAAGAAAGAATCTCTGAAGATACACCAGCTTTTTTTAGGGTTCCAAGTGCTGAAATTGAAGCATCAAATTTGACATCTGAAGTATTGATTTTATCAATAATCATATAATCATCAAAACCAAGTTCCATCATCTGTACTACAGATTCATTGGTAATGGTTTCTTGTGAAAGGCCTTGAAAACCGATCATAATTAATAATAGTAAAAATAATTTTTTCATTTTGTAATGGTTTTATAAATGTTCTATTTTGATTATCAACAATAATACCAAATATATATTATTTTGACCATTAAATGATTTACTTTGTATCAACACTTATAAAAGATGTATGGTTGGCACGGTTTATAAATCTACTGGTAGTTGGTATACCGTAAAAACCAATAGTGGAACTTTTTATAAGTGTAGGATAAAGGGCAAATTTCGTATTAAGGGAATCAAAAGCACCAATCCGGTTGCAGTAGGTGATATTGTCAAATTTGATGTTGAAAAAATTGGTGATGAAACCATTGGTATTATTACTGAGATAACCGATAGAAAAAACTATATAGTTAGAAAATCAGTAAAACTATCAAAGCAAAACCACATTATTGCCTCAAACTTAGATCAAGTATTTTTGCTCATAACACTTAAAAACCCAAAGACATATACCATTTTTATAGATAGATTTTTGGCAACTGCCGAAGCCTATGATATTCCTGCAATTTTACTTTTTAACAAGATTGATTCTTATGATGAGGAAGAACTACTTGAGGTGAAGTATTTGGCGGCTTTGTATCGTGAAATTGGTTACACCTGTATTGGTATTTCTGCAAAAACTGGAAAAAATGTTGATAAGGTTAAAAATCTAATGATAGGTAAAACCAGTATGTTTTCTGGTAATTCAGGCGTGGGTAAATCTACATTGATAAATGTTTTGGAGCCTGAACTGAATATTAAGACCACTGAGATATCTGAACAACACCTGCAGGGCCAACATACGACTACTTTTGCTGAAATGTTCGATTTAAGTTTTGATGCCAGGATTATTGATACTCCTGGTATTCGTGGTTTTGGGATTTTTGATATGGAAAAAGATGAAATCGGGGATTATTTTCCAGAATTTTTTAAACTTAAAGCTGATTGCAAATTCAATAACTGCCTTCATTTAGATGAGCCAAAATGTGCGGTTAAGGCAGCCCTGGAAAGTAATGAAGTCACGTGGTCCAGATATAAGAGCTATGCGCAAATGGTTTCTGGTGATGACGAGACTTATCGAATTGATAATTTTGAGAATAATCAATAGATAAGTGACGGTAAGAAGATTATAAATATGAGGATTATTATTCAAAGGGTTTCAAAGGCTAGAGTGACTGTTGACGATAAAGTGGTATCAAGTATAGGTTTGGGTTACTTGATACTATTGGGGGTTGAAAATGAAGATGGTCAAGAAGATATTGATTGGCTTTCAAGAAAGATATTGAATCTTAGGATTTTCAATGATGAAAATGGTGTTATGAACAAATCATTATTGGACGTTGGCGGTGATGTCATTGTTGTTAGTCAGTTTACGTTGCACGCATCTACCAAAAAAGGCAATAGACCTTCATATATTAAAGCTGCAAAACCAGATATTGCAATACCGCTTTATAAGAAGTTTGTAGGGCAAATTCAAAAGGATCTGGGTAAGAATGTAGGAACAGGTATTTTTGGTGCTGACATGAAAGTAGAGTTGTTGAATGATGGTCCGGTTACTATAAGTATTGATTCAAAAAACAGGGAATAATGGGAATACAAAAAACGCAGCAGGAGGTAGATAATTGGATCAAAGAACATGGCGTTCGCTATTTTAATGAATTGACCAATATGGCCCAGCTAACTGAAGAGGTTGGTGAAGTGGCCCGTATTATTGCTCGAAGATATGGTGAGCAGAGTGAAAAAGAATCGGACAAAGGCAAAGATCTTGGAGAAGAACTTGCCGATGTACTTTTTGTGGTTCTTTGTCTGGCCAATCAAACAGGAATTGATTTAGAGGAAGCTTTTAATAAGAAAATGGGTCTTAAAGCTAAACGGGACCATGATAGGCACCAAAACAATGAGAAGCTCAAATAATGTTATATTTGGGCTTTTCTTTTAAACCTATCTATCTTGAAATTAAACCTATCTGGTCCAGCCAGTGATTTTTTAAATTCCTCTGTGCAAATTACCGGCTCAAAAAGTGAATCTAACCGTTCATTATTGTTACAAGCCCTTTATCCAAACATATCTATAGAAAATTTATCTAATTCTGATGACGCTGAGGTCATGCAGAAAGGTCTTGCTATTTCAAATGGGGAAGTAGATATTCATCATGCAGGTACGGCAATGCGTTTTTTAACAGGGTATTTTGCCTCCCAACCGGATAAAGAAGTGGTTTTGACGGGTTCTCAAAGAATGACAGAGAGACCAGTGAAAGTATTGGTCGATGCTTTAAAAAATTTGGGTGCCGATATTGAATATGTAAATAACGAAGGCTATCCCCCAATTAAGATAAAAGGAAAAAAAATCCAAAAACATCAGGTTAGTTTGCCTGCGAATATAAGTAGTCAATACATCTCATCTTTATTGCTGATTGCCCCTAGCTTGGAAAATGGTTTAGAGCTCAATTTAGTAGGTGAGATAACTTCCGTCCCATATATAAAGATGACATTGGGGCTATTAAACCAAATAGGAGTTGAGACCTCTTTTAGTGATAATATTATCAAAGTTTTGCCAAAAAATAATGTTGGGAGAACAGAATTGGTCGTAGAATCTGATTGGAGTTCTGCTTCATATTTCTATAGTATTGTTGCCTTGAGTAAAGTTGGTTCAGAAATTAAATTGGGCTCCTATAAACGAGACAGTTTACAGGGAGATAGTGTACTAGCTAATATTTATGAAAGCTTTGGTGTAGATACCACATTTGTCAATAACGAAATAGTATTAACGAAGACTCAGGATTGTTCACTTGATTTAATTGAGTGCGATTTGGCCAATGCCCCCGATATTGCCCAGACCATTGCGGTTACCTGTCTTGGATTGGGAATAGGCTGTGAACTAAGAGGCTTACATACCCTTAAGATTAAGGAAACAGATAGGTTGGTGGCAATGCACGATGAACTTACAAAGTTCGGTGCAGATGTTGTGGTGACAAATGAGACCTTGACTTTAAAAAAATCAAATAGTATTAAATCAGGCGTTTCGGTTGATACGTATAATGACCATAGAATGGCCATGGCCTTTGGTCCTTTAGCTTTAAAAACTTCGTTCAATATTAATGATGCCGAGGTAGTTTCCAAATCATATCCCGATTTTTGGAAAGACCTTGAGACCCTTGGTTTTAAGCTTCGGAAATTATAATTATGATTTAATCGGCGATTTACTTGACATCCGCTATGTCGAGGTCGTATATTTGCAGCCGCAATTTTTGCTAATAAAATTTACAATAATTACAACCATATGAAATTATCGCACTTCAATTTTGAACTTCCAAATGATTTGTTAGCTGAGTACCCTGCTGAAAACAGGGACGAATCTAAATTAATGGTCATCCATAGAGAAACTGGCAAGATTGAGCATAAAATGTTCAAGGATTTGATTAATTATTTTGATGAAGGAGATGTAATGGTCTTGAACAACACTAAAGTTTTTCCTGCTAGATTATATGGTAATAAGGAAAAAACAGGTGCACGTATTGAGGTGTTTTTACTACGTGAATTGAATGAAGAACAACGTCTTTGGGATGTTCTTGTTGATCCAGCACGTAAAATACGTATTGGCAACAAGCTTTATTTTGGAGAGGACGAAAGTCTAGTTGCCGAGGTTATTGACAATACGACATCTAGAGGTAGAACGCTACGTTTCTTATATGATGGCTCTTATACAGATTTTAGAAGAAAACTTCGTGAACTAGGCCAAACTCCATTGCCAAAGTATATTAAACGTGATGTTGAGGAGGAAGATGAAACACGGTACCAGACTATATATGCAAAACATGAGGGTGCCGTGGCTGCACCTACTGCTGGTTTGCATTTTTCTAAACATTTATTGAAGCGCCTTGAAATCAAGGGAGTGGATTTCGCTGAATTGACTTTGCATGTTGGTTTAGGAACTTTCAACCCTGTAGAAGTTGAAGATTTATCCAAACATAAGATGGATAGTGAAGAGTTGATTATTGATGAAAAAGCCACTGAAATAGTCAATAATGCCAAGAGCAATAAAAGAAAAGTGTGTGCAGTTGGTACAACAGCTATGCGCGGATTGGAAAGCGCGGTTTCTTCAGAACATACTTTGAATACGTTCAATGGTTGGACTAATAAATTTGTTTTTCCACCGTACGAATTCAGTATTGCAAATTGTATGGTCACTAATTTTCATTTGCCAAAATCTACCTTACTGATGATGGTTTCGGCTTTCATAGGGCATGATTTAATGAAGAAGGCATATAAAGAAGCTATCTTGGAAAGCTATAAGTTTTATTCTTATGGTGATGCAATGTTGATTATATAAGCTTTGCTTTTCCCTTAAAAAAGGAACCGTAAAACCAGAGAATTTAAAACCCGCTTTATTGATATTTTTTATAGAGCGGGTTTTTAGTTTCAATCGAATAATGAAAGAAGTTATCAAAAAGAAAGATATTAGGGCTTTGACCTTGGATCAATTGCGAGAGTTTTTCGTTGCCAATGGCGATAAGGCTTTTCGTGGAAATCAGGTCTATGAATGGCTTTGGAAAAAGTCTGCATATTCTTTTGAGGTAATGACCAATATTTCCAAAGAAACTAGAACCCTTTTGACTTCTAATTTTGTGATCAATCATATCAAGGTAGATCAAATGCAAAGAAGCAAGGATGGCACAATCAAAAATGCCGTTCGTTTGCATGATGATTTGGTGGTAGAATCGGTTTTGATTCCAACAAAAACAAGAACAACAGCTTGTGTATCTAGTCAAGTAGGCTGTAGTTTGGATTGTAAGTTCTGTGCAACAGCGAGATTAAAGCGGATGCGTAATCTTAATCCTGATGAAATTTTTGATCAGGTGGTTGCAATTGATAATGAGAGTCGATTGTATTTTAATAGGCCTCTAAGTAATATTGTCTTCATGGGCATGGGTGAACCCTTAATGAATTACAATAATGTGCTAAAGGCAATTGATAAAATCACCTCTCCCGATGGATTGGGGATGTCACCAAAAAGAATCACTGTTTCAACCTCCGGGGTACCTAAAATGATTCGGAAAATGGCCGATGAGCAGGTTAAATTCAAATTGGCCGTTTCATTACATTCTGCCATAGATGAGATTAGAACTTCGATTATGCCCTTTAATGCAACGCTGACGTTGGCAGATTTAAGAGAGGCTTTACAATATTGGTACAGTAAGACCAAGAGTAGAATAACTTATGAGTATGTCGTTTGGAAAGGAATAAATGACACACTAAATGATGCTGAGGCCTTGGTCGATTTCTGTAGATTTGCTCCATCCAAGGTTAATTTGATAGAATATAACCCTATAGATGATGGTGATTTTCAACAAGCAAATAATAAAGCCATTGATATGTATGTAGACACACTTGAGCGTAGAGGAATTACGGTGACAGTTCGGCGCTCAAGAGGCAAGGATATTGATGCCGCATGTGGTCAATTGGCGAATAAGTCGTAGCATTTGTCAATTCACCCTTTGTATTTAAGAAAATACCATATTTTTTTCCCTAAATTTAGCGACCAAACCAGGTAAGACGTTAAACTAAATTATTTGAAAGTTGTATCTCAAATAAAGGATCCTGTTAATCAGGAAATGGAGCTTTTTGAAACCAAGTTCCGCGAATCCATGTCTTCCAAGGTCGCTCTACTAAATCGCATCACCTATTATATAGTAAACCGAAAAGGAAAGCAGATGCGTCCTATGTTCGTGTTCCTGACTGCCAAATTATTGAATAATGGTGAGGTTAATGAACGTACCTATCGCGGAGCTTCTATTATAGAATTGATCCATACGGCAAGTTTGGTGCATGATGATGTAGTAGATGAAAGCAATAAACGTAGAGGTTTTTTCTCTATAAATGCACTTTGGAAAAACAAAATTGCAGTACTGGTTGGTGATTACCTATTTTCAAAAGGGCTTTTATTATCACTTGATAATGGCGATTTTGATTTATTGAGAATTATATCCGTGGCGGTTCGTGAAATGAGTGAGGGTGAGCTTTTGCAGATAGAGAAAGCACGTAGATTGGATATTGATGAAGAAATTTACTATGATATAATTCGCCAAAAAACAGCAACTTTAATCGCTGCCTGTTGTAGTATGGGCGCCTGTTCTGTCAAACCAGAATCTGAGGAAGTAGAAACTTTTAGAAAATTCGGAGAGTTTTGTGGTATGGCCTTTCAGATTAAGGATGACCTCTTCGACTATGGCGAACAGAAAATAGGGAAACCTACTGGAATAGATATTAAGGAACAAAAAATGACCTTGCCACTTATCCATGTTTTGAATATATGTTCAAAATCCGAAAAGAAATGGCTCATAAACTCGGTTAAGAATCATAACCGAGATAAGAAAAGAGTTAAAGAGGTAATTGCATTTGTCAAAGACAAAGGAGGTTTAACCTATGCAGAGTCTAAAATGCATGAGTTTAAGAAACAAGCCTTGGATTTACTTTTAAGTTACCCAAAATCGGCATATAGAGATTCGCTAGAGTTGATGGTGGATTATGTGGTTGACAGAAAAAAATAGTTTTAAATCATTCAAAATCAAATTGATAGCTATGGGTTTGAATTTTTTTTAAACCTTAGGCAACCATCTCCTTTAATTTTGCGTCTATCTTTATAGAAGACAATCAAACAATTTGAAGATCATTCCATTTTATAACAACGAGAAACAACTCATAAAAAGAGCAACTGCGGAAAATCAAGATGCGCAGAAGCGTATTTATGATAAGTATGCACCCAAAATGTTGGGGGTGTGTAGGCAATACGTGAAAGATTTACAATTTGCCGAGGACGTTATGATCTGCGGGTTTTTAAAGGTTTTCAAAAATTTGAACACTTTTAAGTTCAAAGGGAGTTTTGAAGGTTGGATACGGCGGATAATGATACGCGAGAGCATTTCTTATGTCAGAAAACAACAATTTGTGGTCTATGATGATGAGTTATATGACAGATACGAATCGGGAACGAGCATAATTTCTTCCGATATGGATGTTGAATACATACAAATGCTCATAGATGCTTTACCAGAAGGATATAAAATGGTCTTTGTGCTATATGTAGTTGAAGGTTATAAGCACAATGAAATTGCAGAGATGTTGCAGATTTCGGAAAGCACATCAAAATCGCAATTATTTAAAGCTAGAAAAACACTGCAAGAAAAATTGCAGCAACAAAATATTATAGGTTATGGAACCCGATAAATTTGAAAAACATATTAAGAACAAACTGAACGAAAGGGAGATAAGCCCATCAATGGAATCTTGGGACAAGATTTCCAGTCAGTTGCAATCACCAGAGACCTCAAAGTCCAATAGGTTCTTTTGGTATAGTATTGCGGCAGCTTTTGTTGGAGTATTGCTGATTTCTACAATATTTTTTAATAGGCAGGAGGCAGCTATTAATACGGAGGTTCAAATAGTAGAAACGCCTAAAGAAAGTATTAACATACCTGAAAAGCAGCATGAGGTAATCAACCAAAAAGAAGTAGAAGAAAAAGTTATCAATGCACAAAGAGTTATTGTTCAAAAAAAAATAAATGAACCAAGGGAAAAAATAGAGAAGGCGATAGACAATGATTCGCAAATAGCCTCTAACGAGGAGGTTAATAGAGATATTACTGAAAATGAAATTATAACCAACACAAAAGAGCAGTTGTTAAATGCAAAAATTGCAGAGGTCGTTGCTCAAGTCAATTTGTTGGAAAATAGCAATTTGCCGGTTTCAAGTGCTGAAGTAGATTCATTGCTGAGAAAGGCACAACAAGAGATCTTGACCGATAAAATTTTTGGTAAAGAGGGCAAAGTAGATGCTATGGCACTATTGAATGAAGTAGAAGGGGAGTTGGATCAGTCATTTAGAGAGCAAATTTTTGAAACCTTAAAGGAAGGTTTCCTCAAAGTAAGAACGGCGGTTGCTGACCGCAATAATTAGTATCCATCAATCAAATATTTATTTCTTTCCCTCCTCCAAATAGGAGGGGTGGGAGGATTAAATCCTAAAATCAATTTAGTATGAGAGTTATTACCATTTATTTAGTAGTGTTTTTTTCCACTTTGGCGGTCCAAAACGTAATTAGCCAGGAAGAGGATTATCAACAAAAAGTAGAATTTCTGCTGAGGCAAAAAGAACAAATAAGTCTTCAAGAGAAAGAGGCATTGAAGTTTGAAGTAGAGCAGATCAACAAACGATATGAGAAAAATCAAATTAGCTATGAAGAGTCCAAGGTATTAAAAGAAACCGCAGCAAAAAAGCGCGCACTCAACATTGAAAACCGAGTTGCTATAGTAGAAAATGAAATTCTTTTATTGGAGCGTAACCACGGAGAAGTTTTGGATGTTGAAACTATTGATAGCACTGGGATATCTTCTATAGAAATTAATTTTGATTTTAAAAGAGCAGACGGTTCATCGTTACTTTGGGAAAAAAGAAGAAGAATAAAAAGAGAATTAAAATATGACCGAAGGACGTATTCTGATTTTGTAATGGCCATTGGCCTGAACAATGCACTGATTGATGGTCGATCAATCAATGATTCTCCTTATAAAATTGGTGGTAGCCGCTTTTTTGAAATGGGTTGGTCTTGGAGAACACGGGTTTTTGAAAATACGAATTTTTTACGATTGAACTATGGGTTTTCTTTCCAGTTTAATGGCCTAAAGCCCAAGAACAACCAGTATTTTGTGGCCGAGAATGGACAAGTTGAATTGCAAGATTTCGAATTTGATCTTAAGAAATCAAAGATTAGAATGGATAATTTGGTTTTCCCTGTTCATTTGGAATTTGGTCCCTCAAAATTGCATAAGACTGACAAGACGATGCGATATTCACTTCGAAATCAATTTAGATTGGGAATTGGAGCCTACGGAGGGTTTAATATGGGAACTCGCCAGAAACTGAAGTACAACCGTAATGGTGAAAACGTGAAAGATAAATTAAAAAGAGGGTACAATACCAATGATTTAGTATATGGTTTAAGTGCTTATGTGGGTTTTGATGGGGTTTTGTTATACGCGAAGTATGATTTGAACCCGATTTTTAAAGATGCACTTATAGAGCAGAACAATATCTCTTTGGGCCTTCGGTTTGATTTATAGTGTTTATGAATCCTTGGGATTTTATTCCAAGGATTTTTTCATTTCTGTAGTAAATTCTTCCTTATAATATGTTCTTTTGCAATGAGAACATTCAATTATTTCATTCTTTGATATCTTAAAGAGTTTTATCCAGAACAAATGAAAATAATTTTTCCGTATGTATGCGGTCAAAGTACTTTTCTGTCCGCAGAAATCACATTTTATAGTATGTAATTTTTGCACTTTCTCTTTACCAGGTCTCATTCCGAAGAATAGTATCATTTGTTTAGTTTTGCCTATCCTAAGATAAACTAAAATTGCCTATTTTTATTCGCTAGTTTTATCCCACAAATGATTTCAAAATCGACCATTGATCAAGTATATGAAACCGCCCGTTTAGAGGAGGTGATCGGTGATTTTGTCCAATTAAAAAAATCAGGTTCCAATTTTAAAGGGTTAAGTCCGTTTTCAGATGAGCGAACACCAAGTTTTATGGTATCGCCTGTTAAACAGATTTGGAAAGACTTTAGTAGCGGTAAAGGAGGTAATGTGGTTGCGTTTCTAATGGAGCATGAACATTTCACTTACCCTGAAGCCATAAAATATTTGGCAAAAAAATACAATATTGAAGTTGAGGAAACCGAGCGTACTGATGAGCAAAAACAAGAGGCCAATGAAAGGGAAAGTATGTATTTGGTTTCAGAATTTGCTCAGTCCCATTTTGCCCAAATGTTATGGGAGTCAGAATTGGGTAAGGCAATTGGGTTAACATACTTCAAAGAACGGGGCTACACTGATGAGACCATCAAAAAATTTGGACTCGGTTATTGTCTTGACCGGTGGGATGGTTTTACCACCGCGGCTTTGGATAAAGGGTACAAGTTAAACTATCTTGAGAAAACCGGTCTTACCATTGTAAAAGAAGACCCCAAGAATCCTAATGGTTCTAGAAAGTTCGATAGGTTTAAGGGTAGGGTAATGTTCCCAATACATTCGATGAGTGGCCGGGTTTTGGGTTTTGGAGGACGTATTTTGACCAATGACAAAAAGGCTGCTAAATACTTAAACTCTCCTGAAAGTGAGATTTATCATAAGAGTAAGGTTCTCTATGGTATTTACTATGCAAAGCAAGCCATAGCCAAAGAAGATAATTGTTATTTGGTGGAAGGGTATACAGATGTAATTCAATTTTATCAAAGAGGAATTCATAATGTAGTTTCTTCAAGTGGAACAGCGCTGACTCCTGAGCAAATTCGTTTAATAAATCGTTTGACCAAAAACATCACGGTTCTTTTTGATGGCGATGCTGCTGGTCTTAGGGCATCTCTTCGGGGTATAGATTTGATATTGGAGCAGGGAATGAACGTTAAGGTCTGTACTTTTCCTGAAGGAGAAGACCCAGACAGTTTTGCTAAAAACAATGAGCTTGAGGATATTATCAATTTTTTACAGCAGAATTCAAAAGACTTTATTCAGTTTAAGGCTTCATTGTTGGTTGAAGAAGCTTCCAATGACCCTATAAAGAGGGCCGATACTGTTCGGGATATTGTAAATAGTATTTCAAAAATTCCTGATACCATTAAAAAAGAGATTTACATTCAAGAATGCGCTCAGATAATGAATGTTTCCGAGGCTGTCTTATTCAATACTTTGGCCCAGATTGGAAAAAAAGATATTGCAGAGGCTTCCAAAAAAGCAAAACAGGAGCAAAAGGCATTTGATGTTGTCAAAAATGAACCTGTGCCTGAAAAGGTAGATGTTCAATATGAATTGGAACGGAAAATAATTGAGCTGTTATTGCTTTACGGGAACAAAAAAGAGGAGTTCGAGGATTTGGTGTTAAAAGAAAATGAAGATGGCGATTTAATTTTGGAACCTGAATCTTTAGAAGTTAAAGTGTATGAAAAAATATACCTGGATCTTCAAGACGATGAAATTGAACTTGCAAATCAGCATTTTAAGAGTATTTATTATAAGTTAATCGAGCAACTTAATGAGAAAGAAGATTTTGCGATAAATACGTTTATAGCTGATTTAGATCAGGAAATGGTTACTGAGATATCTTCCATTTTAATGGAAGAGGAAAAGTATGTATTACACAATTGGGAAAGTAAGGATATCTACCCCAAGGATAAAATAATAGGTGTATCTCAGTTGGTCAGTGAAACTATTCTCACCCTTCGTTGTTTCTTGATTAAAAGAAGAATGGAGACCTTACAGAATAGTACGGAAGATAATTTTGAAGATAATAGTGAGACGCTCGAGGAGATAATGAACTATTTAAACCTGAATAAGTTACTTAACAAAAAGCTGAATAGGGTATTGTCCTAAAACTGAAAAAATGATGCGATTAAAAAAAGCCTGACCAATATTGGTCAGGCTTTTTAATACTTAAACTTTTAGGATTTAATACAATTCCAAGGCTTTTGCTTGTTGCAATAAATCTACCATGTTGTCAACGTTTAATTTTTTCATTAAGCGCGCCTTATAGGTACTAACCGTTTTTTCATTCAGGTTAAGACCCAAGGCAACATCTTTGTTACGTTTGCCGCTCGCCAATAATTTAAGAACTTCAACTTCTCTTGTAGATAGTTTTCTAAAGAATCTACGTGGTTTTTGAGTTCCTTCATCAAAAGCCAAACGTTGTGCAAGTTCATTGGTGATAAACATATTTCCTTCGGCCACTTTCTTTACAGCAGAAATGATGTAATCAATATCAGATGCTTTTGAAAGGTAACCAAAAGCACCTGCTCTTATGGTACTTAGAGCGTAGACGTCTTCAGATTGTCCACTGTACATTAACACCTTCACATCAGGATATTCTTTTTTCATTCTCCTTAAAGTGGCGATACCATTAATCTCTGGAATGTCCATTTCTAACATTACCACATCAGGTGAAGTTGCTTCAAGCTTATTAAAAAGCTCCGAAGTAGTTGAAACATCCTCTACAACTTCAATTCCACTTGCATTGTTCAATACTTGTTTAACGCCCATTCTAATGATAGGATGGTTGTCCGCAATTAGCACTTTAATCATTTTGTTGATTTTTTCTAGATAAGTTCATACAATGTCATCCAAAACTACTGACAGACAATGTAAGATAAAAATATCTAATTTGGTTGGTAAAATTCAGTTATTTAGTTAATGTTTGGTATTATTTTCGATTTATGTATTTGATTTTTAGTTGAATGGTTATTTTAATGTCTCAGGAATCTTACAAATTGGTATTGGTATCATTTTATGTTGATTCACTGAATTCAATTTTTTAAATATAGTGAAAACTTGTTGTTTTCGGCCAGAAAAGTCGTTGGCGGACATGCCTTTATCGCTTTCTTCCATAGCCCACTCCAATTCAGGGTATGTGGCTCCTATTTGATCTTCATCAGTTCGGTCATCACCCCAGAGGCCATCAGTAGGTGCGGCTTTTATTATTTCTTCATTGATTCCCAATACTTTGGCAATTTCGTACACTTCGCTTTTCATTAAATCGGCAATCGGACTAAGGTCCACTCCGCCATCACCATATTTGGTATAAAAACCAACTCCAAAATCTTCAACCTTATTCCCTGTTCCAGCTACTAAATATCCGTTCAAAGCAGCAAAATAATATAGGGTGGTCATTCTGAGTCTTGCCCTGGTATTGGCTAAAGACATAAATCTATCCGCTTCATTCTCAACTGCGGGTACTGCGCTTATAAAATTATCAAAGACAGCGGTAAGCTCAACAGTTAAGTCACTTGTTTTGTCAAAATTGGTTTTCAGCCATGCAATATGATTTTGAGCTCTACTTACTTGGCTCTTTTCTTGGTGAATTGGCATTTCCAAACAAAGTAGGTCTAGACCGGTTTTAGCACATAAGGTTGAAGTAACGGCAGAATCAATCCCTCCGGAGATTCCAATAACAAACCCTTTAATTCCTGCATTTTCAGCATAATCTTTTAACCAAAGAACGATATGGTCAATAACTTTTTCGGTTTTCATGGGAGTTTTTATTTGATTAAAACGATTAACTTTGCCCGATAAAAATAAAGCCTTGCTCTTTAAGATTAAAATTTAAAGGAAATTACTTTATATGAAGAACCCATTTTATTTATTATTGGTATTTCTAATTATTATTACTGGTTGTGAATCGGAAGATAAGGTCAGTGAAGAAGTTAGCAAGATGTCTTTGGATTTAAAAGTGTCAAGATTTGATAATGAATTTGCCAATGCTTCGCCGGTTGATATTCCAAAACTTAGAAAAGAATACCCTTATTTATTTCCCGCCCCTGATAGTGTCTGGATTGCAAAACTACAGGACTCACTGCAAATGGAATTACGGGAAGAAGTAAAGGTTGAATTTAGCGACTTTGAAAAAGAGAAGGCAGATATTGAGTTGTTGTTTAAGTATATAAAATACTATTTCCCAAAATATGAGGTGCCTAGGGTAATTACGGTTACTAACACAGTAGACTATAATAACCGCATAGTTTTGGCCGATAGCTTATTACTTATTGGACTGGATAATTACCTGGGAGCAGAGCATAAGTATTATAGGGAGTTGCAGAACTACATCGCTTCGGATATGAATCGTGATTATATTGTTAGTAACGCGGCAAATGCATTTGCCAATAAAGTCGTTTCACGTCCAAGAGAAAGAACTTTCCTGGCGCAATTGATTTATCAGGGTAAAGTATTATATCTAAAAGATAAAATAATGCCCTTTCATTCAGATGAACAAAAGATAACATATTCGGAAGATGAATTGACATGGGCTCAGCTTAATGAAGAACCTATGTGGAGGTATTTTATTGAACGCGAATTATTATATAGTACGGATAGTAAATTGTCACAACAATTTTTAGACCCGGCCCCCTTTTCTAAATTCGGCTTGGAACTGGACAATGAGTCCCCTGGCCAATTGGGACGTTTTTTAGGATGGCAGATTGTTCGGTCTTTTATGGAAAAGAATGATGTTTCTTTACAACATTTAATGAACTTTTCGGCGGAAGAAATCTTTAAAAAATCCAACTACAAACCAAAGAAATAAATGGCAAAATCACACACATCGGAGATAACTTTAAAGGTGGGATTAGATGAAAATCGTGTTCCTGAAGAACTAACTTGGTCTGCAGAAGATGGAGGTATCAATAACGAAGACGCAAAAGCTATGCTTTTATCTGTTTGGGATAGTAAAAACCAAGAATCTTTGAAAATTGATTTATGGACAAAGGATATGCCCGTTGATGAGATGAAGGTGTTTTTTCATCAAACATTGGTATCTCTTTCCGATACGTTTATGAAGGCCACGCAGGATGAAAAAATGACGGCCACAATGAAAGATTTCTGTGATTATTTTGCAGAAAAATTGGAATTGAAAAAGTAAAGATTGCCCTCAATCGTTTGCGCTGATACAATTGTTCCAATGTATTGTCAAATATCGTCTTCAAGGTATTTTTCAGGTTATTGAAGTATGGAAGTCTTGTTGATAAGTCGTAAATTTATAGCTTGTTTTAATTCGTAATACGTCTGGACAATGGAAATGAAAAACGAAGAAATGTTCGATATTAATGTTCTGGGAAAAGCTTTATTTGATTCTCCTTTGGGGTTAAGTAAAGTTCAAGGTGATGATATATTCAATTTTGTCAACGAAGATGAAAAAATACTACAGAATATCTCTCTAAAAGAATTCAAGAAGAATACTGCTGATGCGAAGGAACCTTTAGCTATGGAAAAAGCGGGTCCGAGAGAAAAGATCTTTTTTGATCCCAAAAAAACCACAGCGGCAGTTGTTACTTGTGGGGGATTGTGCCCTGGAATTAATAATGTGATTCGAAGCCTTGTAATGGGGTTACATTACTTTTACGGTGTCAAGGAAATATTGGGTGTCCGTTATGGTTTTGAAGGATTAAACCCTTCATACGAGCACGGTTTTGTGAATCTAACGCCAGAATATGTCAAGGATATCCATGAATTTGGAGGAACAATTCTGGGTTCGTCCAGAGGTGGTCAGGATATTGGTATAATGGTGGATACCTTGGTTGATAATGGTGTTGATTTGTTATTTACCATTGGTGGTGATGGAACTTTAAAAGGTGCCAATGCCATTGGTGAGGAAATAGAAAAACGTGGTTTGAATATTTCGGTCATAGGTATTCCGAAAACAATAGATAACGATATTAATCTTATTGACAAGTCGTTTGGATATGAAACGGCTTATCATGTTGCAAATCCAATTATTAGGGATGCTCATAATGAAGCAACTGGTGCCTATAATGGCATTGCCATTGTAAAACTAATGGGTCGAGATAGTGGTTTTATAGCAGCATCAGCGGCAATATCAATGCCCGTTGTAAACTTTGTTTTGATTCCGGAAATGCATTTTGAACTCGAGGGTGAAAACGGATTTTTAGAAACGCTTAAAAAAAGGTTGGATTCAAAACATCATGCGGTTATAGTAGTGGCCGAAGGAGCAGGACAGAATCTTTTCAACAAAGATAAGAACGGGCAACTTACAGACGCCTCTGGGAATATTCAGCATGATGACATTGGGCTATTTTTGAAAAATAGTATAGCTGATTATTTTAAGAAAAATAACTACGAAGTCACCATAAAATATATAGACCCAAGTTATATTATTAGGAGTGCGCCAGCCAATCCTGGAGATAGCGTTTTTTGTAGCGGATTGGCTTATCATGCAGTACATGGAGCTATGTCTGGAAGGAGTAAATTTGTAGTCGGTCGAGTTAATAATCAATATGTATACTTACCGATAACAGCAGTAACCAACAAAAGAAAGAAAATTAATATGGAAGGCGGTTATTGGTACGCCGCTCTAGAAAGTACAGGACAGCCCTTTGAGATGCGCTAATTCTCTACTTTATCTTAACCGTCATTGGCCACCCTTCAAATTGTTGGGCATTTGGTTGTGTAACATCAACATATCTCGGCCAACATTCAAAAGTTGTTTCATTTGATTTTGTGTTGAACCTTATAAGTCCGTAACCACCTCCTTTTGAACTACTCTCAGGATTTACATAGGCATACATGCTTATTTTATTATTGAAACCATCCAAATAATCTCCAGTCCAGGGTAGTGATGTGTTGGTGTTTGGATTTGCCCCAGCTTTTTCATCTTCTGGCCACCACCACCTGCTATAATAGTCATTCACGATTGCGGGTACCACGAAGGCCCAGGGTCCATCTCCAAATTCATGTATACCCTGTTTTATAACTGTTGCTAAATGCTGGTCTCCAGCTATATGAACTGCACTCGCCTTTTTTATCAATCCGAGAGCTTTGTTTCTTCCAGTTTGGGGCCAACCGTTTGAGTCTAAATCTGCATGTAAACGATTCTCTTTTTGCCCATGAATATGAGCTCCGCCGCAGAAACCAGTTTGAGAGAGGACCACTTTCACTAACTCCGTATTTTGATTGCCCCAATCCTCTAAAAAGTGTAATTGACGGTTACCTAATAGTTTCAAGCCCTCTAAATCAATCGATGCTGGATCATATTCCGGATTTCTTATATGATCAGGCCTTGGTCCTTGTTGAGGTATTTTTCCTTTCGGCCCCGATTTGAACTTTCGATCTTCCAAAATCGCAAAATCAATATCACCCAATAATAGATTGGTATAATAAACGCCTATTCCTTGTTCCACAGGTGTAGGATCATAAGGGTCAGGTAAATGGGAAGTCTGGCACCGTTCCACCATTTTCACATATTCAGGATGATAGCGATAGCCGCCATCCGGACTGCCTTTTGCCGTGGAAACCTTGCCATTTTCACCCCATAGGTTACCTTGGCCAATATCATGATCATCAGGAATGGTAATGCAAGGTCGGTTTCTGAACGTCTCTTTAAATTGAAGTCCAAATTTTAGCCAAGCAGCTGTATGTTCCGTATGGTCATAGGATTGGTCGCCGGCGAAAAACATTAAATCTGGATTTTGATGATTAATGTTACGTACATAGTTTTCCCTTAATCCACGGTCTTTGTTAGAGTTACAGGACAAGGCAGCCAACACTACCTCGTTTTTGTTTTTTGGATCTTTGCGTATCAAACCCTCAAAAGTTGATTTCTCCCCATGGCGCAATCTATATTTATAGTTATTGGAGTCATCCCAATCTTCTACCCTAAATAGGGCAGACCACCCCAAATCGTTTACAATTTGATTTTGGATTTCTCGCCACATCCCATTTTCTTCAATTTCTAATCTAACTTCACGTGTTTCTTCTGGATATAATGGATATAACTGGGCACTTAGTTTTAGTGTTCTATTGGAAACCGTGTAAATTCCAAAGGCCAAAACACTATCCCGATTTACTTTTAGATTAATTATTGGGTTGTTCTTGCGATTCCACCAATCATTTATAGACAAAGTATCAACATTCGAAAAAGGTGAAATCACAGGTGGAATTTGTTCCTTTTTTTGCTCAGCACAGCCTAAAATGCAAATAAAGAATAGTGAAAGAATCAGTGTTTTTCTCATAGGAAGAATTTTAGTCATTTAAGGTAAGGGCACATTGGTTTGTATGACCAATGTGTTATTAAATATAATACTTTTAGATATTAAACACTTAGAGTTGAAATGCTGGAAAAAATAATCTTTGTTTATAATGCCAATTCAGGTAAGCATAATATGATACTTGATAGTCTTCATAAGATATTCAGTCCAAGTACCTACGAATGTAATCTTTGTGATATTACCTATGGAGTATTTGCTGAAAATAAAGTTTGGAAGAAATTTAGAAAAGAGACCAAGTTGAGCATGGAGTTTTTGCACAGGGATGAATTCACGAAAAAGTATGGGTCAAAGGCACAATTAAAATTTGAATATCCTGTGGTTTTGACTGTTGTTAGCGGTGATTTGAAGGTTTTGGTACAAACAAAAGAAATGAATGCAATGCAAAGAGCGGAAGATTTGATAAAAATAATTCAGCAAAGGGTTTGATCTCTTACTAGTTTTCTTTGAAGAATTCTTGATTTATACTTTCTATGTAGTGTAAGAGTTCGTCTCTGCCCATATTTTTTGAGGAGGAAGTAACAAAGTAATTAGGTGCTTCTTCCCAAACACCATTGAGCAATTCCTTGACATAGGAATTCACATTAGCCTCCATTTGCTTGGGTTTCAATTTATCTGCTTTTGTGAAAATGATGCTAAAAGGAATCATGTTTTCTCCTAGGTATTCCATAAACTCCATGTCAACCTTTTGGGGTTCATGACGAATATCTACCAAGACAAAGGCGCTGACCAATTGCTTGCGCTTTATAAAATAGTCGGTGATATATTTTTGAAAAGTCCTTTTGTCCTTTTTTGAAACACGGGCGTAGCCATAGCCTGGTAAATCTACCAGAAACCAATTGCCATTTATTTTGAAATGGTTTATGAGCTGTGTTTTTCCAGGTCTTCCCGAGGTTTTGGCGAGACTTTTACGTTCGGTCAACATATTAATGAGCGAAGACTTACCTACATTTGAACGTCCTATAAAAGCATACTCAGGTAAAGGTTCATTAGGGCATTTGGCAACATCGGAATTGCTCATTACAAAGTCTGCCGACTTTATTTTCATAAAATTGAATTTTAGAAATTTCGTTGCTCTAACCAAGCATCAAGAATCTCGTTGAATTGATCAGGGTGTTCCATCATTGGTGCGTGACCGCACTTTTCTATCCAAAACAGGTCAGAGTCAGGTAATAACTCATGAAATTCCTCCGCGACATTTGGTGGAGTAACCGAGTCATTTTTCCCCCAAATAATGCAGGTGGGGTTTTTCATTTTGGGAAGATCCTTTGACATATTGTGACGAATGGCACTTTTCGCAATTGAAAGGGTCTTAACTAATTTCACCCTATCATTTACAGTTGCAAAAACCTCGTCCACAATTTCTTTGGTAGCTACGGCAGGATCATAAAAAACATCTTGCGCTTTTTTCTTTATGAATTCATAATCCCCGCGCTTGGGATAACCGTCACCCATGGCACTTTCGTAAAGCCCTGAGCTACCGGTGATTACCAAAGCCTTAACCATTTTTGGGTATAATTTTGTATGCAATAGTCCAATGTGTCCGCCTAAAGAATTACCCAAAAGAATAACATCTTTTAGACCCTTGTATTCAATGAATTTCTCTAAATATTTAGCGAAGCTTTTTACGTTGGTCTTCAATAGTGGCATTGTATAAATCGGAAGCTCGGGAATCAAAACTTTATATCCTTTTTGTGGAAAATGTTCGGATACACCTTTGAAGTTGCTCAACCCGCCCATAAGACCATGTAAAATTATAATAGGTGTTCCTTCTCCCTTTTCAATATATCGATATTTGCCTTCTGTAATAATCTTTTCTTCCATTCAGAACACTTCTGGTCTTAATTGGCAAATATAGGCAATTCCTCAAAATTCCTGTCCATTGCTGCCATATTGTAATTGGAAGGTTGGGATATTCTTCGAACAATGCCTCCAAAGTTGAACGAAAACATAATCTCATTCGAATTCAATAACCATCCCATTTACTTCAAAATGAATTGAATTTATCAACAAAGTGGTAAATAGTGGTAAATAGTGGTAATAATTTATATATATTTGAGTTATAAATAGAGAAATTGGCCTTTTGGCGTGATGAATTTTAACGAAGCATATTATTGTAAAGCTGATGCCAAAGGTAGGGTAATGTTGCCTTCTGCCCTAAAAAATAGGTTATTGCCTGTTTTGAAAGATGGTTTCGTTCTGAAACGATCAGTGAGTGGAGCATGCTTGGAATTGTGGCCAATGTCCCGATGGAATGATATGATGTTGAACATTAAAAAATTGAATCGTTTCGTCAAAAAAAACAATGACTTTATCCGCATTTTTATGGCTGGGGTAAAGGAGGTTGAAATTGACAATGCCGGTAGGTTGTTGATTCCGAAGAATTTAATGGGAATTGCTGGTATCACGAAGGAAATAGCATTAAGCCCGTCTATTGATATTATAGAAATATGGGACCAGAATAATTACGAAAAGGCCATTAAGATTTCAGATAAGGAGTTCGAAGTTTTGGCCGAGGAGGTAATGGGTGATTTTGGAGAAAATATTCCCGATGTATCATAATCCGGTACTCTTAAAAGAGTCTGTTGAAGGACTGGATGTAAAGAAAGATGGAGTTTATGTTGATGTGACATTTGGTGGAGGAGGTCATTCCAAGGAAATATTGAAAAGACTAGGGCCTAAAGGTAGGTTGTTGGCATTTGATCAAGATGAAGATGCTTTGGACAATAAATTGGGTGATGAACGTTTTACGTTGATCAATGAAAATTTTAGGTATATAAGACAGTTTCTGAAGTTCTATGGCATTCGAAAAGTAGATGGGATTTTGGCTGATTTTGGTGTTTCATCACATCAGTTTGATAAAGCTGAACGTGGGTTTTCAACACGTTTTGATGCTGATTTGGACATGCGAATGAGTAAAAAAAATAGTGTTTCGGCCTATGATGTAGTAAACTCATACGAGTTTAATGATTTGAGGAAAGTTTTATTTCAGTATGGAGATTTGCGAAATGCAAATGCAATGGCCAATAAGATTATAACGAGCAGGGAGGAGGCTCCAATAAAAACCTCAGCACAGTTAAAAGAGGTGTTGAGGCAGTTTTTGCCAAAGCATAAAGAACATAAGATATTGGCCCAGATATATCAGGCTATTCGCATAGAGGTGAATCAGGAGATACAGGTAATAAAAGAGTTGTTGGAGCAGGTTCCCGAGTTGTTGAATCTTGGAGGTAGATTAAGTGTGATAAGTTATCATTCCTTGGAAGATCGATTAGTTAAACGGTTCATTAGGGCCGGATTATTTGAAGGAGAACCGGAGAAAGATTTTTATGGAAACATCGATGTTCCCTTGAAAAAAGTTGGAGGATTAATAGTTCCATCTCGCGAAGAAACAGCTTTGAACAATAGAGCACGTAGCGCCAAATTAAGAATAGCAGAACGTATTTAAGGTTAAAATGAAAAAAGGAATTCTAGATGTACTAAAAGGCAAGTTTTTGGTCAGTGGCGATGCTCCACGAAATTGGCTGTTTATAATTTTTGTTTCGTTTTTGGCAACAGTAATGATAGGAAGCTCACATAGCGCTGATAAAAAAGTACATCAAATTGCAGCTCTAAATGAAGAGGTCAAGGAGCTGCGTAGTGAATTTGTTGACCTGCGGTCAGATGTTCAAAGATTAAAGTTGGAATCTACAATTACAAAAACAGTCGAGGGAAATGGATTGTATCCATCAGAAACACCTCCAAAGAAGATAAAAGTAAAATCTGAAAAGGATTAATGGCAGTTACCGAGAAAAGCATATTGACCAGGTTGTACGTTGTGGCGGGTTGTCTATTCCTGTTTGCTGGTATAGTGCTTTTTAAATTGGTGAGTATTCAGATGGTACATGGTGAAAAGTACAGGGGTCTTGCCATGAAACGAACGGAAAAAGTATTTACTATAGCTCCAAATCGAGGAAATCTATATTCTGATGATGGCAGCCTTTTGGCCACATCAGTATCAAGGTATACTATTCGTTTTGATGCTGTTACAGTTAGTGATACCGATTTTAAAGAGCAGGTCAAACCATTATCCAACTCTTTGTCCAAGCTTACAGGCAAAACATCTTCCTATTACCAACAACTTTTACGAAAGGCAAAAGCAAATAAAAACAGGTATACACTTTTAGCAAGAAATCTTGATTATTCCGATTATATGTCGGTCAAGGAGTTCCCTTTATTGAATAAAGGGCCTTATAAAGGTGGGTTGATCGTTGAGCAGAAAACAGTAAGAGAGCATCCGTTAGGTAAAATTGCTGAAAGAAGTGTTGGGTACGAACGTAAAGATGAAAACGGTTATTACACTAGGGTTGGACTTGAAGGTGCTTTTGGACAATATTTGCGAGGGGTTGAAGGTAAACGTCTTAAGCAGAAAATTGCCAAAGGACAATGGAAGCCTATCGGGATGGATAATATTATTGAGCCTAAAGACGGTTATGATGTAATATCCACAATCGATATTAATATTCAAGATATTGCCCATCACGCCCTTTTAAAACAATTGGAGCATTATAAAGCGGACCACGGTACCGTGATTGTGATGGAAACCAAAACAGGTGAAGTTAAGGCGATTTCCAATTTAGGAATGACCAAAGAAGGTAAGTACTATGAGCGCTTGAACTATGCCATCGGTGAGTCCCATGAACCGGGTTCTACTTTCAAATTAATGAATATGGTTGCTGCGCTTGAAGATGCGGTTATCGATACCAGTGCAGTCGTAGATACGGGTAAGGGATCTTGGAAAATATATAAGCACCGTGTCAAAGATTCCAAGCATGGTGGGTATGGTAAAATTTCTTTTGCCAAAGCATTTGAAGTTTCCTCAAATACGGCATTTGCCCAAGTCATTCATAATAATTATAAAGAAAATCCTGAAAGATATGTTAACCGTTTGCGAGGTATGCAATTACATCAAGAATTGGGGCTTCCGATAAAAGGCGAGGGGACACCTGTACTCCGTAATCCTGGTGATAAAGGGTGGTCAGGGCTTTCATTAGCACAAATGGCATATGGTTATGAGGTCTCAATGACACCATTGCAGGTACTCACATTCTATAATGCAATCGCCAATGATGGGGAAATGGTAAAACCCCGAATGATAAAAGAGGTAAAAGAATGGAATAGGTCGGTTATTAAATTTGAAAAAGAGGTTATCAACCCTTCAATATGTTCGGAAGAGACCGCTGCAAAAGTGAAACAATTATTGAAAAATGTTGTGGAGAAAAAGCATGGTACGGGTCATAAACTGTATTCTCCCAACTTCTCAATGGCAGGAAAGACAGGTACAGCTCAGAAAAACTATGTTTCTAAAGACCCAGATAAATTAAGGTACATATCAACTTTTGCTGGTTATTTCCCGGCAGAAGAACCAAAGTACTCTTGTATTGTAGTTATTCATGAACCTGATAAAAGTGTTGGGTATTATGGTGCTGATGTATCAGGTCCTGTTTTTAAATCTGTGGCGCAAAAAGTTTATGCGACCAACCCATTGATTGATGAGGTTCAGATGCTGAATTCTGAGAATCAAAAATTGGACGAGTCCTATCAGAAATACTATGTGGAAGCCCAGAAAAAATACAATAAGGTGCCGAATGTAAAAGGAATGTGTGGAATGGATGCTGTGTCAATCCTTGAGAACCTCGGAATCAAAGTTGAAGTTCGGGGCAATGGAAAAGTTAAGAAGCAATCTATTTCGCACGGAACGGATATTAATAAAGTGGATAAAATCGTATTGGATCTTTCATGAAGTTGCTAAAAGACATATTATTTGGAGTTGGCCTTACCGCAGTGAGCGGGTCCACCAATCTAATGGTAGGTACTTTATGTTTTGATTCGCGGAAAGTAAAATTAGATGATGTCTTCGTAGCTATAAAAGGCACTTTAACCGATGGCCATAAGTTTATCGAAAAGGCTATTGATTCTGGTGCGGTTTGCATAGTCTGCGAGACCATGCCAGAACAATTAGTAAATGGGGTTACATATGTTGAGGTAGATAGCGGTAATAAGGCATTGGCAATAATGGCCTCCAATTATTATGATAACCCATCCAAGAATTTGAAATTGGTGGGAATTACTGGTACTAATGGTAAGACTACTATTAGTAGCCTTTTGTATCAACTGTTTAAAAAGGCAGGATTTAAGGTGGGGTTGATTTCCACTATAAAAATAATGGTTGACGATAAAGAATATGCCACAAGTCATACCACTCCCGATGCAATGACCATAAACGAGCATTTGGATTTAATGAATGAAGAAGGTGTGGAGTTTTGCTTTATGGAGGTGAGTTCTCATGGCATTCATCAAAAACGGACTGAAGGTTTGGTGTTTGAAGGCGCTATTTTTACCAATCTTACACATGACCATTTAGATTACCATAAAACATTTGCAGAATATCGGGACACTAAAAAATCGTTGTTTGATAAGTTGCCAAAAAATGCTTTCGCACTTACCAATGTTGATGATAAGAACGGACTGGTAATGTTGCAAAACACAGCGGCAAGAAAGTTTACATATGCTTTAAAATCATATGCTGATTATAGGGCACAAATTCTGGAAAATCAGTTTGACGGTCAATTGTTGAAGGTTGATGATGATGAGTTATGGACCAAACTTATAGGTCACTTTAATGCCTATAATGTTTTGGCCATTTATGCCACGGCAGATTTGTTAGGCCTGGAAAAATTGGAAACGCTTCGATTATTAAGCGAATTGGATAATGTAGATGGCAGATTTCAATATTATATATCAAAGGAGAAAATTACGGCAATAGTTGATTATGCCCATACGCCGGACGCCCTAAAAAATGTGCTCGAGACAATCGGCACATTGAGGACTGGAAATGAAAACGTCATCACCGTTGTGGGGTGTGGTGGCGACAGAGACAAGTCTAAGCGTCCGGTAATGGGTAATATCGCTTCACAAATGAGTAATAAGACCATTTTTACATCAGACAACCCACGAACGGAATCCCCGTCTGTAATTATTGAGGAAATGGAAGCAGGTGTTGAGCCTCAGAATGTCAAAAAAATACTATCAATAGAAAACCGTGAACAGGCAATAAAAACCGCTTGTCAGTTAGCAACGGCAAACGATATTATTTTGGTGGCTGGGAAAGGCCATGAGACCTATCAGGAAACAAACGGAAAGCGAATTGATTTTGATGATTTCAAGATAATAACAGATGTATTAAAAAGTCTGGATAAGTAAAGAGTTTAATAAGAAGAACAAGGAATGCTATACTATTTATTTGAATACTTGGAGAATGAATATCAAGTGCCGGGAGCTAGCCTTTTTGGGTTCACGACTTTTAGGGCAGCTATGGCTATTCTTTTTTCTTTGCTTTTAGCAACTGTTTATGGTAAAAAAGTAATTCTTTTTCTTCAACGTAAACAAATTGGTGAGAGTATTCGCGATTTGGGTTTAGACGGTCAGAAACAAAAAGCGGGTACGCCAACAATGGGTGGTTTGATTATTATTATGGCCACTTTGATACCGGTTTTATTGTTCGCTGACATTATGAATATCTACATAATCCTGTTGATAGTTACTATTCTTTGGATGGGTACAATTGGATTTATAGATGATTATATCAAAATCTTCAAAAAAGATAAAGCCGGCCTAAAAGGAAGATTCAAAATATTGGGCCAAGTGGTTTTAGGATTAATTGTAGGTGCAACGCTATATTTTCATCCTGAGGTAACCATGCGTGAACATGATAAAAGTATAATTACTGAACAATATACCGTAGAACAGGTAAAGGGAGAGGATATAAAATCTACAAGAACAACGGTTCCATTCATAAAGAATAATGAATTTGATTATGGGAATCTTATATCATGGGCTGGAGATGGCGCAAAGGATTATGTCTGGTTGATATTTGTTCCTATGATAATTTTAATTGTGACTGCCGTTTCTAATGGTGCCAATCTAACCGATGGCATTGACGGATTGGCGGCGGGTACATCGGCTATTATCGTTTTTACTTTAGGGGTTTTTACTTGGGTGTCTGGTAATATTATTTTTTCGGATTATCTGGACATTATGTATATAACCGGAGTTGGTGAACTTTTGGTTTTTGTAACGGCTTTTGTGGGTGCGTTGGTCGGATTTCTGTGGTATAATGCTTTTCCGGCGACAGTCTTTATGGGAGATACTGGGAGTTTAACTATTGGAGGGGTAATTGCCGTCATTGCTATTATCATTAGAAAAGAACTATTGATTCCAATTTTATGCGGAATCTTCTTTGCTGAGTCGATTTCTGTAATGCTGCAAGTAGGTTATTTTAAGTATACCAAAAAGAAATTAGGTGAGGGAAAACGAATATTCCTTATGGCGCCATTACACCATCATTACCAGAAAAAAGGGTATCACGAGAGTAAGATAGTAACGCGTTTTTGGATTGTGGGAATTTTGCTTGCGATTATTACAATTGTGACACTTAAAGTACGTTAGATGGCACGATTGGTAATCCTTGGTGGAGGAGAAAGTGGAGTGGGTACAGCCATTTTAGGATTGAAAAAAGGATTTGAGGTTTTTGTCTCAGATAAAGGCAAAATAAAGAAAAAATATAAAGACGTTCTTGAACATATTGGGATTAATTGGGAAGAAGAAAAACATTCAAAAAGTGTAATTCTGAATGCCGATGTTGTTATGAAAAGTCCGGGAATACCTGATACGGTTCCTTTAATAAAAGAATTAAAGGAGAAGTTGATTCCGGTCATTTCTGAGATTGAGTTTGCTGCAAGGTATATTGATGCAACCATCATTGGCATAACAGGTAGTAATGGAAAGACCACTACAACCATGCTAACCAACCATATTTTCAAAGAGGAAGGTTTGGACGTAGGTATGGCAGGCAACATTGGGGACAGTTTTGCTAAAATGGTCGCAGAGAATGACCATGATAATTATGTCTTGGAAATAAGCAGTTTTCAATTGGATGGTATAAATGATTTTAGGCCTCACATAGCTATAATCACCAACATTACTCCTGATCATTTGGATCGCTACGAATACAAGTTTGAAAACTATGTTGCTTCGAAATTTCGAATCGCAGAGAATCAATCGAAGGAAGATTACCTTATTTATGACGCTGATGATGAGGTTATAGTAGAATGGTTGAACAAGCACCCAGTTAAATCCATATTAATGCCTTTTTCAATTAAGAACGAATTGACTCAAGGGGCATATTTAAAGAACGATAGAATAATTATTAAGACAAATAACGAGACTTTGGAAATGATGACAAGTACACTAGCATTAGAGGGCAAGCACAATTTAAAAAATACCATGGCGGCAGCCACGGCCGCTAAATTAATTGGAATCCGTAAGGAAACCATACGTGCAAGTATTGCCAATTTTCAAGGCGCGGAGCATAGATTGGAAAAAGTATTGAAGATCCAGCATGTTCAATATATCAACGATTCCAAGGCTACGAATGTGAATGCAACATACTATGCCCTGGATAGTATGAGTGCACCTACTGTGTGGATTGTTGGCGGAGTGGATAAAGGAAATGATTATAAAGAATTAATGCCCTTGGTGCGTGAGAAGGTAAAAGCAATCATTTGTTTAGGTAATGATAATTCAAAAATTGTTGATGCATTTGGCAATGTGGTCGATTTAATGGTTGAGACCTACGCTATGGAGGAGGCCGTTAAGGTGGCCTACAAAATAGCCGAACGAGGTGATACTGTTTTATTGTCTCCGGCATGTGCCAGTTTTGATCTGTTTGAGAATTATGAGGATAGAGGGCATCAATTTAAAGAAGCGATTAAAAATTTATAGAAGTGTTGAATTTCTTTAAAAATATCAAAGGTGATAAAGCCATTTGGGCCGTAGTGGCACTTCTGGCCTTGTTTTCATTTTTGCCCGTTTATAGTGCGAGCAGCAACTTGGTCTATGTAGTTGGTAATGGAACTACCAGTGGGCATTTGATCAAGCATGCTCTTCTGTTGTTTTTGGGTTTTGGAATTATTTATGGTGTACATAAGATACCTGCACACTTTTTTAAGGGCTTGTCATTAATTGCCATGCCTATTGTTTTGGTGTTGTTGGTATTTACTTTGGCGCAAGGAACAACTATCGATGGAGCTAATGCCAGTAGGTGGATACGTATTCCTCTGGTTGGGTTCACTTTTCAAACCTCAAATCTAGCTGCTGTTGTATTGATGATCTATGTGGCTCGCTATCTTACTAAAATAAAAGATGACGTTATAACATTCAAAGAAAGCATTCTTCCACTATGGGTCCCGGTTTTCTTGGTGATTATACTTATTCTACCTGCCAACTTTTCAACTGCTGCAATTATATTTTCAATGGTTTTACTATTGTGTTTTTTAGGAGGTTATCCGATGAAATATTTAATGGGTATAATAGGAACGGGAATATTGTGCTTAACCATTTTTGTGTTAACAGCTAAAGCAGCGCCAGATTTGTTTCCTAACCGTGTGGATACTTGGATAAGCAGAATAGAAAATTTCTCAAACCCTGAAGATACCGAAGCTGATTACCAAATAGAAAGAGCTAAAATAGCAGTTGCCTCTGGAGGAATAGTGGGTAAAGGTGCCGGTAAAAGTGTGCAAAAGAACTTTTTGCCACAGAGTTCATCAGATTTTATATATGCGATTATAGTTGAGGAATACGGTTTGGTTGGCGGTTTTGTGTTGATGTTCTTCTATCTGCTATTGTTGTTTCGCATAGTGGTAGTGGCCAATGGGAGTCAAACTATTTTCGGGAAACTTCTAGTTTTGGGAGTTGGTCTGCCCATTGTTTTTCAGGCGTTGATAAATATGGCAGTTGCGGTAGAATTATTTCCGGTTACAGGTCAGACTTTACCACTGATCAGTAGTGGAGGTACATCAAGTTGGATGACATGTTTGGCAATAGGAATTATTCTGAGTGCTAGTAGAAAAAGCGACATTTTAGAGAGAGAGGATACTGAAATTGATGATACAAATCCGTTAGAAGTATTAAGTGGGCAATTATAGATTTATACTATCCGGAGGCGGCACAGGAGGGCATATTTACCCTGCGATTGCCATAGCAAATGAGTTAAAAAAAAGACATCCAAATGCCGAGTTCTTGTTTGTCGGGGCCAAAGACAGGATGGAGATGGAGAAAGTACCGCAAGCAGGATATAAAATAGAAGGATTATGGATTTCTGGGTTACAAAGGAAACTGACCCTAAAAAATTTAATGTTTCCATTTAAATTAATAAGTAGTTTGTTCAGAGCAGGTAAAATATTGACCAAATTCAAACCTCATGCAGTTGTTGGCACTGGAGGCTTTGCCAGTGGGCCATTATTGAAAGTGGCTTCGGGTAGGGGCATACCATGCGTGTTACAGGAACAAAACTCTTATGCTGGTATAACCAATAAGCTGTTAAAAGATAAAGTAGCCAAGATTTGTGTGGCCTATGATGGAATGGAAGCCTTCTTCCCTTCAAATAAAATTGTAAAAACTGGTAATCCGGTCCGTGGTGATTTGGTCCGTTTAGGAGCTGATAAAAAACAGGCATTGGATTTTTTCGAATTGGATAATAGCAAGCCAACGTTGTTGATATTGGGGGGAAGTCTCGGAGCGCGTCGAGTTAATCAACTAATAGAACAAAAGTTGGATTATTTCAAGGAGCTGGGCATTCAGTTGATTTGGCAATGTGGTAAACTTTATTTTGAAGAATACAATAAGTACAATTCGGAAACCGTAAAGGTCATGGATTTTTTGAATAGAATGGATTATGCATATACCTCAGCTGATATAATTATTTCAAGGGCAGGGGCAAGTTCGGTTTCAGAGCTTTGTATAGTAGGTAAGCCCGTAATGTTTATTCCATCTCCAAATGTTGCGGAAGATCATCAAACAAAAAATGCAATGGCTTTGGTAAATGAAGAGGCTGCGTTAATGATCAAAGAAAAAGATTTGGATGATGATTTTGAGAACGCTTTCAGTGCGTTGTTCGAGTCAAAATCAAAACAGGGGGATTTAGCAAAGAATATTCAAGAATTGGCACTTCCAGATGCCACAAAAAATATAGTTGACGAAATAGAAAAGTTGTTGGTTGTTTAAATGGATTTGAAAAAAATAAATAGCGTTTATTTCATAGGCATCGGAGGCATAGGAATGTCCGCCTTGGCACGCTATTTTAGGTTCATTGAAAAGAATGTGGCAGGTTATGATAAAACCGAAACACCGTTAACTCAAGAGCTGGAGGCACTAGGGATAGATATTCATTATAATGATGATTTGAAAGCAATTGATGATTGCTACAAAAATACGGAGGATACGTTGATAATTTATACACCCGCGGTTCCCAAAACACATTCTGAATATCAATATTTCCTATCAAAAGGATTTGAGGTTCATAAGCGTTCCGAGGTGTTGGGAATGATTACAAAAGATACTTTTTGTTTTGCTGTTGCCGGCACCCACGGGAAAACCACTACCTCAAGTATATTGGCTCATTTGCTCAATGAGACGGGAACGCCTTTTACTGCATTTTTGGGAGGTATATCAGAAGACTTTAATAGTAACTTTTTATTTAGGGGCTCGGATTATTCTGTCGTTGAAGCTGATGAATTTGATCGTTCGTTTTTAAGACTTTATCCCGATGTGGCCTGTATTACCTCAATGGATGCCGACCATCTTGATATTTATGGTAATAGCGAAGAGCTTACTAAGTCATTTAATGATTTTGTTGGTAAAATAAACCCAGATGGAAAATTGTTTGTTAGGAATGGTTTGCCACTTGACGGCATAACATATGGGATTGAAGATGATTCAGATTATTGTATTCGAAACTTAAAAATAGAACATGGTGCCTACATTTTTGATTTGAAAACTCCTAAGACAACATTGTCAGGAGTTAAATTCAACAAACCCGGAAAGCACAATTTGCTTAACGGATTGGTTGCTTTTGCAATGGCGATAGAGGCTGGTTCCCCTCCCTATCGCCTTGCTGAAGCTTTAGGTACTTTTAAAGGTGTGCAACGTAGATTTTCATATAAAATCAAAGAAGATGATTTTGTATTTATCGATGACTATGCGCATCATCCAACTGAAATAAATGCCGTTTACGATGCTATTGCAGAAATGCATCCTGATAAAAATGTACTTGCGGTTTTTCAACCACATTTATTTTCAAGAACAAGGGATTTTGGCGACGATTTTGCTGAAAGTCTATCAAAATTTGATAGTATTCTGTTATTGGAAATTTATCCGGCCAGGGAGCAGCCAATTGAAGGAATCACTTCGAAGTGGTTGATGAAAAAAATTGATAATGACAATAAGAAATTAATTGGGAAATCAAACCTTATCCAAGAAATAAAAGCACAGAGCCCAGATGTCTTGGTGACTATGGGAGCTGGGGATATTGGTCTAGAGGTATCAAGAATAAGAAAAGAATTTGAGTATGCGAATTAATTGGAATTACATTAAGATGATTGCTCTATTACTTGTGATTATGGGGCTTTACGCGTTTTCTAATCATAGGAGCAAGGAAAAAAGTGTTAAGGGGCTGAATATAGAATTCGTTGGGGATCAGAACCTTTACATAACTCAGGGCATGGTTAATAAATTGTTAATACAAAATTACGGACCCCTCACAAATGTGCCCAAAGAAAATTTAGTTTTGAATACTATAGAGAAGGTCATTGAGGCCAATGAAATGGTGAAAAGTGCCCAAGTTTATCTTACTGTAAACGGTGAGCTTACGTCAAAAATCGTGCAACGCAAGCCAATCGGACGAATCGAGGGGAATTCTAAGTTTTATCTGGATGATGAAGGTAAAAGTATGCCATTATCCATGAGTCATTCTGCTAGAGTTCCAATAATCACTGGTAAGGTGACAGGAAAAAGTCTTGAGGATGTTTATGAGATTTTAAAGTACATAAACCAAGATGATTTCTTGAGAAAAAATGTGATAGGTATTCATATTGAGGATGATGAAAGATACCAGTTGAAGTTTAGAATGGAGCAGTTTGTAGTGAATTTGGGAGGAGTTGATAATCTAGAGGAAAAGTTCAACAACTTCAAAGCATTTTATGTAAAGGCAAACAAGGATGAAACCTTGGAAGAATATAATGTTGTGAGCTTAGAGTTTAATAATCAAGTAGTGTGCACCAAAATATAATATAGAAAATGGAACAAGGTAAATATTCAGTTGGTTTAGATATCGGAACTACAAAAATCGTTGCCATAATCGGTAAGGAAAATGAATACGGGAAGATAGAAATACTTGGTATTGGTAGGTCAAAAAGTTTGGGTGTACACAGGGGTGTTGTTAACAACATCACACAAACGATACAATCTATACAACAAGCCGTTGAAGAAGCAGAGGTTAATTCTGGTTTAAAAATAGGTTCTGTTGTTGTAGGTATTGCTGGCCAGCATATACGCAGCTTACAACATAGCGATTATATAACCAGGGCAGATGCCGAAGAGGTCATCAACGAGGATGATTTGGATAGATTGTGCAATCAGGTTTATAAACTGGTGATGTTGCCGGGTGAGGAGATTATTCATGTATTGCCTCAGGAATATAAGGTTGACGGCCAAGCAGAAATAAAGGAGCCTATCGGAATGTACGGTGGTCGTTTGGAGGCTAATTTCCATGTGGTGGTTGGTCAGGTTTCCTCAATAAAAAATGTAGGGAGATGTATTAAAAGTGCAGGTCTTGATTTAGGAAAAATTACCCTTGAACCGTTGGCATCTTCTGATGCAGTATTAAGTCAGGAAGAAAAAGAAGCTGGTGTTGCGCTCATTGATATAGGAGGCGGAACTACTGACCTTGCTATTTTTAAGGATGGTATTATCAGGCACACTGCGGTTATACCTTTTGGGGGTGGTGTTATCACTGAAGATATCAAAGAAGGTTGCTCAATCATTGAGAAGCAAGCTGAATTGTTGAAAATAAAATTCGGGTCGGCATGGCCAGGGGAGAACAAGGATAATGAGATTGTTTCTATTCCTGGCTTGAGAGGCAGGGAACCAAAAGAAATAACCTTAAAAAATCTTTCAAAGATCATTCATGCAAGAGTAGTTGAGATTATTGAGCAGGTTTATGTTGAGATCAAAAACTATGGTCACGAAGAGCAAAAGAAAAAGCTGATAGCCGGTATAGTTTTGACGGGTGGCGGTAGTCAATTAAAACACCTTAAACAGTTGGTGGAATATATTACAGGAATGGATACAAGGATTGGATATCCAAATGAACATTTGGCGGGCGATACCGATGAGGCGGTGGCCAGCCCTCTATATGCAACTGCAGTAGGTCTTTTGATGAATGCTGTTAAAAATAATGGTATGGATATCATTTCGCATGAAGAAGAAGTCCAAGAAGAAATGGCATACGCCGACTCTGAGAGTATGAAGACCAGCTCTAAAATTCCAGCAGGTGAGCGCAAAACAGTATTTGATAAATGGTCTGAAAAATTGAAAGATTTCTTGGACAACGCGGAATAAATGGCGTAGAAAATATAAACACTATAAAAACCAGTAATATTAACAATATGAGCAAGAACACTGAAATTGAGAGTATCTCTTTTGATCTACCTAAGAATCAAAGCAATGTTATAAAAGTCATTGGAGTAGGAGGAGGTGGTAGTAACGCCATTAATCACATGTTTGAAGCCGGCATCAACGGAGTTGACTTTGTAATTTGTAATACAGATTCCCAAGCTTTGGAGAACAGTGCAGTTCCAAACAAAATACAACTCGGCGTTTCACTTACCGAAGGCTTAGGAGCTGGTGCGAACCCTGAAGTTGGTGAGCAAGCTGCCATTGAAAGCATGGAAGATATAAAAACCATGTTGGACAATACTACAAAAATGATATTCATCACCGCTGGAATGGGTGGAGGAACAGGTACTGGTGCTGCTCCTGTCATTGCCAAACAAGCAAAAGAGATGGATGTTCTGACCGTAGGTATTGTGACCATGCCTTTCCAATTTGAAGGTAAAATGCGGTGTCAGCAAGCCCAGTTGGGTATTGAAAAACTTCGTGCCAATGTTGATTCGCTCATAGTCATCAACAATAATAAATTAAGGGAAGTATACGGTAATTTGGGATTCAAGGCTGGTTTCTCCAAGGCGGATGAAGTATTGGCAACTGCCGCTCGTGGTATTGCCGAGGTAATAACACACCATTATACCCAAAACATAGATTTACGCGATGCTAAAACTGTCCTTTCAAATAGTGGTACAGCAATTATGGGCTCTGCAATGGCCTCAGGTTCCTCAAGGGCCAATGAAGCTATTATGAAAGCTTTGGATTCACCATTGTTGAATGACAACAAAATATCAGGAGCCAAGAATGTATTGTTATTGATAGTATCTGGTTCCCAGGAAATCACTATTGATGAAATTGGTGAAATCAATGATCATATTCAAGCGGAGGCTGGTCACGGTGCCAATATTATTATGGGTGTTGGTGAGGATGATACTTTAGGTGAAGCGATTGCTGTAACAGTTATTGCAACAGGTTTTAACCTTGATCAACAAGATGATATTGTAAATACTGAATCCAAAAAAATAATTCACACGCTAGAGGAAGAGCAAAAAGCGGAGCAAGATTTAACGCCCAAGAACATTGTTCATCAATTGGTAGAGGAAGAAGAGAATGACGAACCTCAGATGATTACTGAAATTGAGGAGTTGGATGGTTTAGACTTGATTCCAACGACGAACTACATTAAGAACTTTAACGTGTTTTATGAAGAGGTGGTCGCGGAAAATGTTTCTGAAGATGATTTTGTGATATTTGACGCAAAAGACTCAGTTAAAGATATTGAAGTTGTTGACCCAGAGGTGGTTTCATCAAAGAAGATAGAGGAAGATCAATTTGCCATAAGTTTTGATTTGCCCCTGGCGGAAAGTACTGAGGAGGATAAAGAAAATGTGATTTTGTTCAACCTTGATGATGATGTTAAGGATATGGATGTTAATGAGCATGTCGAGGTCATTCCTGTTTTGGAATATAATAAAGAAGGTGAAACCCGATATAGTCTGGATGATTATATGGAGTTGGAAAATCAATTGACCGGTGCCAAATCAAAGGCAGAGGAGTTCGAGCCAAAAATAATAGAGGATGAATTGGTTTTCGAAAAGAGAACTTTAGGTGCTGAGGGTGAAGAAGCAGTGACAACGGCCAAAACGAAAGAGGTGGATCCAATGGACAGCCCCATCGAAGAGTTGTTGAAGGAAAGAGCAGATGAACGTCGTAGAAAATTAAAAGACTTCAATTATAAATTCCAGAATGGTCTAAGCAATATAGATGAGATTGAAAAAGAGCCGGCCTATAAACGTCAGGGAGTAAACTTGGACGAAAATTCTATTCAGAATAAAGTTTCAAGAACTACCCTGAGTGAAGATAGTAATGATGAAATTCAGTTGCGTTCCAACAACTCATTTTTGCATGACAATGTAGATTAATCTCTAATTGAACAACCTGCTGTGAACCCGAAAATAGAAACTATTTTCGGGTTTGTTTTTTTATCTTTGTAATTCTAAAATAATCAGATTATGAGCTTACAGAAACAAGTAATGGAACAAATGAAATCAGCAATGAAGGCAAAAGACACGGTTGCTTTAGAATCATTGCGAGCAATCAAATCTGCATTGCTATTGGCGCAAACCAGTGGTAAAGGGGGGGAGTTATCTGAAGCTGATGAGACCAAGCTGGTTCAAAAGTTGGTAAAGCAGAGAAAAGATAGTGCCGCTATTTTTACCGAACAAGGTAGAGACGATCTTGCTGCGCCTGAACTGGCCCAAGTAGCTGTTATCGAACAGTTTTTGCCGGAACAATTGACTGAGGAGGAAATTGAAAAAGTAGTGGTACAGACTATCGATGCCGTCGGTGCTCAGGGTATGAAAGATATGGGAAAGGTCATGGGGATGGTATCAAAGGAATTGGCCGGTCAAGCAGATGGCAAGACCATTTCTACCATAGTTAAAAATAAACTATCTTAGCGCCCTTGTAAAATAAAACGGCCGCGTGGCGCAACTGAATAGCGCATCAGATTTCGGCTCTGAGGGTTGGGGGTTTGAATCCCTTCGCGGTCACTACAAGCATAGAACCATACCATTTTTGGTGTGGTTCTTTGTTTCTATGAAATGCTAAGCAATGATTTAAGCTCTTGGTTGGTTCAAATGACACTTCAACGAATTTCCATTATAATCCGAAATAATATAATGTACGAGACGTTCTTTTTATGTTAACCCCATATCTAGAACTATATGATACCTACTTACCCTAAGAGAGCAGTTACCACTGTACAAACATTCTTTTTAGTTTTTTTTCTAATAATATCCTCTTGTTCCAAAGATAATGTTGTCGATATATTAGATAGCGAGGAGAATGGAGAAAATGAAAATCCTATTGCCCCAGATGATTCGCAATTGGAGAACAACTTTGTTTTAGACGAAAGCAATAGAGTGGTTAATTACATTTTACCTAAGATTGAATATGATAAATATTTGGAGGATGAGGGCGATTTTTCTTTGATTTCGAAAAAAATCTATGAACACTTTAATGATGATTTTGATTTCATTTTTGTGTTATCCAACGAAGAAGAAGTACCCCAAGATTTGTATTATGGAATTTCTTATAAAGTACAGAATCATGTTGAAGGTATTGGCTCAGGAATCTATGATGGTACTGTTAACTATGGTTCCGCTGGTCGTTTAAAAAGTGTGATTCATTTACCTGTTCCTGGCTTGGTCAAAAACGGCCCTTTCTTGCATGAAATCATGCATTACTGGGGCAATCAAGGGTTTGTTCCTACTACTGTTGGTGGTCATTGGGGATATGCCAATGTTGGCGGACAACTTGGTGGTTTTGATGCGTTGGTTGAACTGGGAAACAATACCTATCAAGGTAAAATGGAGGGTGAAAATGGATTTGGGACTTTTGCCAATGGAGGAAATTCTGTTCCCTACGGAAACTTAGAACTTTATCTTATGGGTCTAGTGGGCGTTGACGAATTAAAAGATATTCAATATGCTGATAATCCGGAATCCCAAGGCTCAGGTAAATTCACGGCTGATGAAATAATTACCAGAACACCTGCCCAATTGGTATCTGAGCATGGTAGTCGAATACCTTCTGTACAGGATTCTCAAAAAGAGTTCACTGGAATAACGGTTATACTTTCGCATGAGAAAATGTCTGATAGTGAATTGGCTAACATAAGTACAAATCTGGAGAATTTTTCCCGTAAATCAGCCCCAGATGGTTCTTGGAATGGTCTTTATAATTTTTGGCAGGCCACACAGGAAAAGGCAACCCTTACTATTCAACTTTCAGAAGACAATTTGAAATAAACTGCTGTAAGGATTTTTGCCAATTCATTAATGTTCACATTTTAGCGCTGGTGCTCAGGACTATCAAAACCTGCCTTACAACCAGCTTGCCATTCATCTGGCTGATTGCCATGTGCTGGTATTCCTCCTTGATCTTTTAACATTCGAGCTAAGTGGAGACAATTCCATACTAGAAAAGTTGTATTTCTATTCGTGAAATCGTTTTCAGGTCCTCCGGAGCCCTCATCCCTATATGATGGCCCTGGACCTGCTTCTCCCATCCAACCGGCATCTGCCTGTGGAGGAACTGTATAGCCTATATGTGATAATGAAAAGAGAATATTCATAGCACAATGCTTAACACCATCCTCATTTCCCGTAATCAACGTAGCACCCACTTTTCCATAATCCCTATACTGACCTTTTTCGTTGAATTGATGAGTGTAACCATACATACGCTCCAAGGTTCTATTACAAACCGATGATTTTTCTCCCAACCAAACTGATGTGCAAACGATTAGGATATCACAAGTATCTATTTTTTTTTGAATCAATGGCCAGTCATCTTTATCCCATTCTGGAGTTTTAGACATGTCTAGGCCTAAACCAGCAGGTATTTCATAATCTACTGGGCGTATAATTTTGGTTGATGCACCGTTTGCTTCAAAAATTCTTTGGGCAATGTGAATCAACCCCTCCGTATGAGATAAAACTGGGCTTCTATTCAAAGTGCAATTAAGGAAAAGCACTTTTAAATCATCATATTTTGCAGGGGTATTAGAACACTGGTGTTCGGTCATTTTTTTTAGTTGTTCGGACATAACGTTGTTATTTAAAAATTGAACTTTTGCTTTGTCCCTCGAGCAAGGGCTACAAAACATATATTAAGTCGTAAACAATCCTTTTCCTTTCGTTCCAATAAGGGAAAATATCAACTTTTAAAATGTGCGGCTATGCCAACATCCAGGCTGTGTATTTAAGCTGAATCACTATTTTCGAATACACATGATTTTGTAAAAAATAATTACTGTTTTTTGACAAGTAATCATGTTTTTAACCAGTTGTAGGATATAAAACAGGTCGTTTTGGATATAAAATAGATTGAAGTTAACCTAAAATTCATTGAATTTTGTAAATAGGTCATTATTGAAATGGGCCAAAAGATTAAATGCATATAAAAAACTTATATTAAGTGACGATGCCATCAACCAAGACCGTACTAATTATAGGGTGTTTTGATACCAAAGGAGAAGACTTTGATTTTCTCTATAACTGTTTGCTTGAGCAAAATATCGAGGTCATATCGATTAATACGGGGGTTTTAGGGACAACAAAACTTTTCCCGGTGACTATTGATTCCGTCACAATAGCTGAGGCCGCCGGAACATCCCTTTTCAATCTTATTGAGGATGGAGATAGGGGAAGGGCATTGGAAAAAATGGGGGAGGGGGCTTCCATTATAATTTCAGAGCTGATGACCAAAAAAAAAATTGATGGATTCATTGGTATGGGCGGTGGCGGCGGAACCTATGTTTTTTTATCAGCAGTTAATAAAATTCCTTTTGGTATTCCCAAATTGTGTCTAACCACCCTTGCCACCAAAGACCTTTCAGAGCATATTGGAAGTAAGGATATCACCTTGATACCTTCCATCGTGGACGTAGCTGGACTCAACAAAATTAGCCGCATTCTTATCAATCAGGCTGCTGGTGCCTTAGTTGGAATGATGAACGTTATCGATAAAAGCCAATCCCAGACAAGAGGTAGTATCGCAATAAGTATTTTTGGAAATACCACCCCTTGTGTGGATCGATGTTCCAAAATATTGAGGAAAAAGGAATTTGATGTACTTTCTTTCCATGCGGTTGGGGCAGGAGGAAAAACTATGGAAGATCTTGTTCTCGATGATTGTTTTGATGCGGTTTTGGATATTACAACAACTGAGTTGGCCGATGACCTTTGCGGGGGTATTTGCAGTGCCGGACCGGAGCGATTGACCGCTGCAGGTAAAATGGGAATACCTCAAGTTGTAGTTCCAGGATGTTTGGATATGGTCAATTTTGGTGCATTAAAAACTGTCCCACGACACTATCAACAAAGACAGCTGTTCAGTTGGGATCCGAATGTGACTCTAATGCGAACCAATAAAGCTGAAAATAAAATACTAGGCACGTCTTTTGCACAAAAATTGAACGATTCCCAGGGAAAAGTAGTAGTTCTATTGCCAATGAAGGGAATCTCCAAAATTAGTAGGGAAGGAGAGGTTTTCTATGCTCCTGATGTTGATAATGTTTTATTTGATTCTATCAAGCAAAACCTTAGTCCAGAGATTCCAATTATTGAAGTGGATACTGATATCAACCATGCCAAATTTGCAGATATCGCGGTGATGGAATTATTGAAGCTCATACAAGACTAGGAAAATGACAAAAGCTATATTTTTCTGTTTTATAACTGAAATTTATAAAAATAGATAATGATATGATATAATACAGTTGTTTTTGGAATTGAAACAACTGGATTTCAAATAAAATATGTTGCTCCTTTGCCTAATTAAAAGGCCATTGATAAAACAGTAAAACATTTAGAAGATGCCAAATCCATGGACGGGAATAGGAAATCCCTATACAAAACAGGAAGTAAGAGATAGGTTGCAAGCCACCTTAGATCAGAAAAAAGCAATTATAGCAGCTGGTGCCGGTACTGGTATTAGTGCCAAGTTTATTGAAAAAGGAGGTGCCGACCTTATAATAATTTACAATTCAGGGCGATTCAGGATGTCAGGTCATGGTTCAACGGCCGGATTAATGGCTTATGGCGACGCGAATGCCGTTGCCATGGAAATAGGAGAGTTCGAAGTATTACCCGTGGTCGAAGAGATTCCAGTTATTTGTGGAGTGCATGGTACCGACCCCAGAAGACGAATGTGGCATTTTCTAGGTCAAGTAAAAGACATGGGCTTTTCAGGAGTAAATAACTTTCCTACCCATTGTATTGTAGATGGTCATTTCAGAAATGTACTTGAGGAAACCGGTATGAGCTTTCAGAAAGAAGTAGATATGGTCAATTTGGCAACTAAAATGGATTTGTTCTCAATAGTATATGTGGCTGAGCCCGAGGAGGCTGTGCAAATGGCCGATGTGGGAGCGGATGCAATCATTTCGCATGTTGGAACAACGGTAGGGGGTTCTATTGGAGTTACAGGAGCGACCCGTTCTATGGATTTTGCCATTGATAAAACACAGGAGATTATTGAAGCGGTAAGAAAATCAAACCCTGATACATTTTTCCTTGCGCACGGTGGGCCGGTTAATACACCAGAAGATGTACGAATAATTTTAGATAAAACAGATGCACATGGGTTTGTAGGAGCTTCATCATTGGAAAGAATGGGAGTGGAGCAATCACTGACTGACCTAACGAGACAATTCAAGTCCCTTACACTGAACAAATAGTAGATATGAGTAAGTATTGGAAGTTTGTCAAAGATTCGGAAACGATAAAAGAGCGTGTTTTAGGACGTGACCATTATTGGCATTTCAATGCTGATATGACCAACCAAGCTGATACCTATATGGTCAAAGTGGTTATGCCCGTGGGAGGTATGCACAATTTTCATCGACACCCAGAAATGAATGAGATTCTTTATATTCTTAAGGGTACAGCGGAGCAATGGGTAGAGAATGAAAGGCAAATTCTAAAAGCAGGAGACTCGGTCTATATAGACCCCAATGTTGTACACGGAACTTTCAACATAGGAGATGAGGATTTAGAGTTTTTGGCCATTTTGGCTCCTTCTTTTGGCTGGGAAACAGGTACAATTGATGAATATCAAAATTTGCCCTACTCTGAATATAGAAAGGACTTATAACCAACTAGGATTATAGGCATTATAATATAAAATAAGAAGCAATCATACGAACATATTAGTTCAGTATTAAAAACCAAAAATCAGCAGATGAAAAAATCGATTATTCGCCTATCATCAATTATAGTGGTTTTAGCAATAGTGATTTCCTGTTCTGGAAAAAAAGAAAAACTACCGGAACTGACATATAGCGGTGAAGAACCACGAATACAAAACCCTTTAAGTCCTGAAGATTCTCAAAAGCATATTCAAGTGCCAGAAGGCTTTGAGGTTGAGTTGTTCGCTGCGGAGCCTAATATTATTAACCCCATTGCTTTTACCTGGGACGAGAGAGGAAGACTTTGGGTTGTACAATCCCAAGATTACCCACACGGACTCAGTAATGATGTTGGTGGTGATAGGATTACAATTTGTGAAGACACCAACAGAGATGGAAAGGCAGATAAATTTATCGATTATGCTACCGAGCAGAGCCTGTCTACTGGAATTACTAAAGTAAAAGGTGGTATAATCGTAGCCCAAGCCCCTAATATGGTTTTTCTCGAAGATACTGATGGTGATGATAAAATGGATAAGAGTACGGTACTCTTTGATGGTTTTGGAATCTGGGATACTCATGCGGGACCGTCTAGTCTACGATATGGTATTGACAACCATATTTGGGGGTCGGTCGGGTACTCGGGATTCGAGAATAAGTTTGGTGATAATGCGGTCAATTTTAAAATGGGGGTATATCGTTTCGCCAAAGATGGTTCATATTTTGAGCCTGTAGGTCAATTTAATAATAATACATGGGGGCTTGGCTTTAATGAGAGTTTTGAAATTTTTGGATCCACGGCAAATAACAATCATTGTTGTTACGTGGGTATTCCATTAAAACATTATGACTATTTAGATAAAAGGCCCAAATGGGCCCTTAACGCCGATTTCATTCAAGGGCATTATGAAATAGCTCCAGCGGATACCATTCCCCTACAGCAAGTTGATGTTCGTGGTGGTTATACAGCAGCAGCAGGCGCCAATTTTTACACAGCGAGAAACTACCCTAAAACATATCAAAATCAAATGTATGTAAACGAACCGACAGGGCATTTGGTGCATTTATCAAGAATTATCAAAGACGGTGCTGGGTATAAAGAAGAGGATGGTGGAAATATTTTTGCAAGTACTGATGCTTGGACCGCTCCCGTATTTTCTGAAACAGGGCCTGATGGTAATTTATGGGTCGCTGATTGGTATAATCCCGTTATTCAGCATAACCCCGATAAAAGGGGAATGGACAATCAGATTTGGAATGATGATAAAGGAGAAGGGAATGCACATCTCAATGAACACCGTGACAAAGGACATGGTAGAATTTATGTAATAAAACATGAAGATGGGGACGATTCTGATATTGAGGCACTGGACGCCGAAAATGACAAAGATCTTATTGAAGCACTCCAAAGCGAAAATATGTTCTGGAGAACTACGGCCCAACGTCTTATTGTTGAAGAAATCAAAATAGATCTCATTCCAGATTTGGTTGCATTGGTAAGAAATGAGAGCAACTTAGATGAAAGTGGCTTAAACGCAGGGGCATTACACGCACTTTGGGCCCTTGATGGGCTTAATGCTTTGACAGTTAACGATCAGGCCAAGACAGCAGCAATCAATGCATTGAAAAATGAATCCTACGCGGTAAAAAGGGCAGCACTTACATTATTGCCAGAATCAATTGAAGGTAGTCAAAAGTTAGCTGAATCAGGACTGTTGAATGATTCGGATATGGCGATGAGGTTGGCGGCTATATTACGCGCAGGAGAATTGCCAGAAACAAATGGGCTATACAAACAGATAGAAGAGGCGGCTAAAAATCCTGAAAATAGTTCAGATAGATGGTTACAGGCGGCTATTAAGGTCTATTATCAAGAATTAAATTATTCAACAGTAGACCCAAAGATGGTTGTGCTTTTAATGCCATCGGCTGAGGAGCAAAAGACCATATGGAGTTATACACAAGCTAAACCATCTGATGATTGGGTCAATTCGGATTTTAATGACTCTTCATGGGAAAACGGTCCTTCAACTTTTGGAAGTAAGAACACCCCCGAAGTAAAAACAGCCTGGACCACCTCTGATATTTGGATGCGACGGGAGTTTGTATTAAATGAGGAAATTTCCGAGCCAGTGTTGAAAATCAAGCATGATGATAATTATGCAATTTATGTAAACGGACAATTACTAATCGAAGAAGAGGGGGTAAGTAACCCCTACAAGTATATTAAGCTTGATACTGAAAAAGGAAAACTCTTTAAAAAAGGTAAGAACGTTATTGCGGTCTATTGCCATGACAGTGGAGGAGATCGCTACATAGATGTGGGTATTGGTATGGCAGGAAAAATAGAAGCAGATGTGGTTTTTAACTTAAAAACCGTCAACCAAAAAATGGCCTTTGATAAAACAATTTTAAAGGCGACGGCTGGTCAGACAGTCGAGATTGTGTTAAATAATACTGATCAGATGCCACATAATTTGGTGGTCATCAAAGATGGAAGCTTGGAAACTTTTGGGGAGCGAGTAGATATGTTTTTAAAAGATCCAGAAGCTGCAAAGGTGGGTTATGTGCCAAATTCAAGATATGTCCTCGGTGCTACAGAAATGTTGGAACCTGGGGAGATAGGATCAATAGTAGTTCAACTTCCCGATAAACCAGGGAGATATCCCTTTGTTTGTACTTTTCCAGGACATTGGCGTTTAATGCAAGGCGTTATTATTGTAGAAGCACCAGGAACATTTTTATCCGAAGACCCAGATGCATTTAAAATTGCCATGATGGGAGGAGGGGGGTCCCATGATTTCTTGAAGTTTTTTGGTATTATGGATGGCAAGGTTTTGAGCGAAGAGGGAAAGACAACGGTCAAATACACCGAAAATTCACGTCAATTGGGAGAGAATATTAAAGATTCCGATGCTTTGTTTATTTGCAATAATAAACCTATTGATGATGAAACTCGCGCCAGCATTTTTAAAAGGGTAGATGAGGGCATGAATATGCTCATTTACCACCCTAGTACATGGTACAACTGGACAGACTGGCCCGAATATAATAAGCAACTGGTCGGAGGTGGTTCAGAGTCGCATGAAAAACTTCAAGAGTTTGAGGTACGGGTGTTAAGGCCAAATCATCCCATTATGAATGGGGTTCCTTCTAAGTTTAGGATAACAGACGAGCTCTATCGCTGGAAGAAAGATGCTGATGCAGTGGAGGTAGAAGTACTTGCCATTGGCAAGGGCCTTGAATCGGGGGAAGAATTTCCTGTGGTTTGGGTGGTAAAGCATGAGAAGGCCAAAATAGTGGGTAACACATTGGGACATGATGAAAGGGCACATGATTTACGGGCTTATAAAACCTTATTGAAAAATAGCCTAGACTGGATCAAGAAATGATAGTGGCTATGTGATTTTTTGATACCTTTTACGATATCGTAAGGGACTATCATTGGTTAATTCCTTGAATTTTTTATTAAAATTGGATAAAGTATTATATCCGCATTCGTGGGCTATTCCTAAAATTGATAAATCATTGCTGTGTAGTAGCTTGCAGGCTGCACCTATTCGTAGCTCTGCCACGAAGTTGGAAAAGGTCTTGTTGGTATGTGACTTAAAATACCTACTGAAAGAAGTTGGGGAGAGGTTGGCCAGGGAAGCGACTTCCTCCAATCGAATATCTCCTTTGAAATTATCAAGAATATAGGAATGAATGGTTCGCATACGTTTTGAATCTGAATCTGTGACTGTATTCAAATATCCCTCTTTGTTGATAAATTTAAGCTTCTGTGATGAGAGAATGTTTAGAATTTGTAATAGGGACAATACCCCATCAAAACCTTTTAAGCGCAACATGTCGCACATGATTTTTTTTACGGTATCCCTTATTTCCCCACTGATTTCCAAACCTCTATGAGATCGATCCAGTAGCTCCCGAATACCTTTCATTTCTTCCTTATTCAAGAATTCACCCTCCATAAAATCGAGCGAAAAGTAAATAACTATACAATGGGTTACTAAGCTTAAACCTTGGAAGTAGGTTTCGTCATTTCTCCATACATGAGGCAGGTTTGAGCCGGTTAGGACCATATCTCCCGCTTCAAAATGACTAATATCATCACCTACAAAGCGGGTTCCTGTTCCTTCCAGTACAATAACCAATTGATATTCGTTATGAAAGTGCCAGTGGGGATCAAAATGGGGAGCAATCAACTCATGAATTGCAAAAGATTTTGATTTTGAAATTGGTAATTTCCGGATGGCCTGCTTCATTTTGACACTTCTCTATGGTTCTGGGGTGATAATATACTGAAACTAAGATAAAATAGTATCAAAATTAAAATATCAAAAACTTAGTTCTGTTTTTGCAAAATGCTGGCAATAATCATGGGAGCATGAATACGTGAATTTTCAATAAACCATTTGTGGGTTTCCATACCTCCACAGATGACACCTGCTAAAAAGAGGCCATCGATATTGGTTTCCATTGTTTCTTTATTGTATTGTGGGAGTCTCTTTTCATCATCTGAAAGCTCTATTCCCAATTTTTCAAGAAATGCAAAATTAGGTCTATATCCAGTCAGCGCCAGTACAAAATCATTTTTTATTTCAATGTTTCCTTTTTTTGTTTCAACAAGTATCTTGTTAGGGTATATTTCTTTGACATTTGCATCGAACAATGCCTTGATACTCCCTTCTTCAATCCTATTGATGATGTCGGGTCGTACCCAGTATTTTACACGCCTGCCTACTTCTGGTTCTCTAATTATTAAGGTGACCTCGGCACCTTTGCGATAACATTCAAGAGCAGCATCAATAGCTGAATTACTTGCTCCTATAACAGCCAATTTTTGACTGGCATAAAAATGGGAGTCTTTATAATAATGCGAAACTTTGGCTAAATCTTCCCCAGGGATATCCAATAAATTTGGAATGTCATAGAATCCTGTGGCAATGATCACATTGGTTCCTATATATTCTTGTTTATCTGTAATCACTTCAAAACCTTCATCAATTTTATTTACATTGTCAACGGTCTCAAAAAGATTTATTTTCAATGCATTGCTGGTAACAATTCTGCGATAATACTCTAATGCCTCATTTCTTTTAGGCTTTGCTTCATTACTGATAAAAGGAATATTATCTATCTCCAACAAATCTGAAGAGGAGAAAAACTGCATATTTATAGGATAGTTGAAGAGAGAGTTTACAATAGGTCCTTTTTCAATAATAATGTAGCTGAGTCCATTTTTTTGAGCTTCCAAGCCACAGGCAATACCTATTGGTCCTCCTCCGACAATTACTATATCAAGCTTGTTCATTATTCAGCAATCTCTTTTAATTCCTTAATGGTTTCTGTAGGATTATCGCTTTTAAAAACAAAGCTACCAGCTACTAAAACATCGGCGCCTGCTTCAACCAAAGATTTGGCATTTTTAGATGTAACACCCCCATCAATTTCAATGAGCGTATTTGCGCCTTTTTTATTGATTAAAGCTTTTAGTGCTTTTACCTTTTCATATGTATTTTCAATAAAGGATTGACCACCAAATCCAGGGTTCACACTCATAAGACAAACAACATCAATATCATTGATCGTTTCTTCCAATAAATTGATACTTGTATGTGGATTAATGGCAACACCTGCTTTCATACCTTCGGCCTTTATAGCTTGCAACGAGCGATGTAAATGATTACATGCTTCATAGTGTACGCTTAATACACTGGCCCCCAAATCGGCAAAAGTTTTGATATAACGATCGGGGTCAACAATCATTAAATGAACATCCAGTGGTTTGTTAGCATGTTTTTGAATTGCCTTTAAAACAGGCATTCCGTAGGATATATTTGGAACAAAAACGCCATCCATAATATCAATATGATGCCAATCTGCCTCACTGTTGTTTACCATTTCTACATCTCGCTGTAAGTTACCGAAATCCGCTGCTAATAAAGAGGGGGCTATTTTTGTTTTGCTCATTCTATTGATGGTATATATTTAAAAGCAAAGGTAGTGAAATGACTAAAGTTATAAGAATGAAAATGAATTATGAAAGTAATTCGAAAAGTGAATTTTTATTGATTCAATAACATCGTAAGTTGTTTTTTCAACTTCTTGGATTTCAGTTGGGCTTCTTTAAGTGACATACCCTCAGTCATACCAGTACGCTCATGTCCAATAGCCGAAAGCCAAGCATCTTTATTGATTGCCTGCCTTTTTTCAATAAGTTCCAATGCCTTTTTGCCATTTTCAAATTCTGTGATGGCCTCTTCTATGCTATTGAATTGGGCGGAAGTGTTTTCGCCTAAACTTAAAAGCACTTGTTGGGCCATTACCCAATGCCCTTCCTTATTTGGGTGAACCCCGTCAGGTGCAAAAGTGAATTTTGGATTTTGTACTCGCTCTTTTTGTAATTGCCCCTTCATTGGGGAATGGATGTCAATAATCTTCCATTCATCGGTGTATCTCTTGCTCAATAACCAATGGGAATAAATGTCCATTACATTATCATAAACTGCAGTATTTGGACCATCGTATACCGGAGGAGTTAGGTGAACAATCTCTGCCCCGGACTTTGCAACTTCGTTATGCATCCATAGAATACCATCTTTAAATTTTTTAAAGCGTTCATTATCAAATGGTAGATAAATACCATCGTTGATGCCGTAATTTGCAAATACAAAATCAGGTTTCGCTTTTGAAAGAACTCTGTGTAATCGTTCTTTTAAATCTGGTCGAGGAAATTTGCCTTGTGCGTGATTGTGTTCGGATAGCCCGGAAACTGTTTCGCTAGGTAAACCAACATTTATGAATTCTAATTTTTTTTCTGGGTACTTTAATGTCAAATATGTCTCAATATAAGAGATATACTGTCCTGAGTAGGTGATACTGTTTCCAAGAAAAAGAATCTTGTTTGCCTTTTCAGGGATTTTTATGGTTTCCTGTGATTTAACCTGAAATAGGACAAAAAACAAAATGAATCCAATAAATGATTTCTTTGCCATAAAGAAAATGCTGTTAATCATTGAAATATTCTATAATATCGCTTTCAGCAGCTAAGTATCCAAAAGAACTCCATGCTTTGCTTTCCATCATTTCCAGCATCATTTTATGGGCTTTGGGCTTATCGTTATTATAGAAATGCCAATTGGCCAAACCATAAAAAACGGCATCTGAAGACGGATTTCCTTTTTCGGTATTCATCAAAGAGTCTATGGGAATAATGCCCTTGTAAAATTTACATAGGTCATGATAGCCTTGATTTTCGATGATATTTGCGTCTGCCGAAATGGGCTCAAGCATTTCTTTGGCCTTGTCGGGGTTACCCATTCTTTGTTGAATCATATATAGCCAATGCGTACTGGAAACAATATTATCGGCATTATTTCCAGATTGTCTACATTTTAAATATGCAGCATAGGCATTTTCATAATCATGAATTAGGTAATAAGCTAAACCAAGATGATACCAAATGTTACCGTGTTTTGAGCTAACAGGGGTATTGAGGGCATTTGGTATTCCGTCTGCTTCCATTTCGTTTTCTTTATCCTCAATAAGTTCACTGGCTTTTTTTAGGTCATTGATGGCCATATTGTACTTTCTTAACGAAATTAAACGATGCCCTCTGTGCCTATAAAGTCTGGATTCAGAAGGGTATTTTTCAATTCCATCTGAATAAATATCTATCGCTTTTTCATATTGACCTATATATGCGGCTCTTCGGCCATACCAAATTATATTCTCTAGGTTGTCAGGGTCATTTTCAAAATCTTTCTTGGCCTTTTCAAATAGTTCCGACATTTGTCCCCATGGTTCTGGGATGATGATTTCTTTAGCTAAAGGGGTGATGAACTTCTGAGGTGTTTTCTCAACTAAAACTTCCTTTTTGGTTTCTTTACATCCAACAATTACCAGCAAAAAGATGAATACGGCATTTTTTAAATTAATCATCTTTGTAAACTTTGTGGTTAGGGTCGCCACCTGCCTCTAGATAAACAAAAAGATCCCTTACCTCCTTTGGATTTAATCGATTGAGTAACCCAGGAGGCATTGGTGATAAAGGAGATAATTCTCTTTTTTCTACATTTGATTTTTCAACCTCTATTGTATAATTTTCATTAAAAGGATTAGGCATTAAAGTGATTGTTGCTTCATTTTCAGATTTGATTCTTCCCGAAAACTTTTTTCCATCTTTCATATGAAACAGGGTATTTGCATATTGATCAGATATCGCATCATTTGGACTATAAATGGCAAATAAAAGGTCACCTCTACTAAATTTATCTGAGATTTGGGTCAAATCGGGACCCGCTGCACCACCTTCACCTCGAACTCTATGGCACAAGATGCATGTCGCGGTTTTATATGCAAGTTCCCCTTTGTCAAAATCTGTTTTATAATCAGCGAGTTCTTTTCCCCAAGCGGCTCGCCTCATTTCAGTTGCAGTTAATTGATTGGAAGGACCAGCAGGCATAGGCAAATTTGCTATGGCTGTCGACGGCGAGTAAACTCCGGATAGTTCTTGAAAATATTCTTTTTCTTTTTCTGGGACATGTTGCATGGCCGCTAAACGAATATTCTCCATACCGGGCTTAAAACTTAACCCACCTTGCGCATTAAAAACATCGTAGAACCATTGAAAGTATTTCTCTCTAGCCTTCTTTGTCCATCCAGTTTCAGCATGACTAAGTAAAACTCCATAATATATGGATTCACTTGGGGGCATTTTAGCAAGAATTTCACGAATTAATGGTCCATATTGTTCGCTTCTAAGCGTGGTTTCTTCGGATAAAAATTCCTTTGTGAGTGTTGTTTTTTCTTTGGTGTGCTTTTCAAGTAGCTGTACCAGACCTTCAACAACTCCGTCTGCCTTTAAGTATAATAATAGTTGACCCAATTCTCGATTCATGGCATTATTGGCGTGGGGAAAATAGGAATTCAACTTTTTGCTTGTTGCTAGCCTGTCTTGTTCACTTGGTGTTCCCGTCCTAATAAAAAGGAGTTCGTAGGCTCTAAGCATGTTGAGCTGTTGTTGTGCCAACTGTGTTTCTAAGGGTATACGGTTTAATTTATCTAATATTTTCGATTGTAAAGCTGCATCACCTTGTCTTGCCAAACCGATACTGGCTTCTATAATTTTTTTGGATTCTTTTTCAATCATAAACCTATTTATCCAAAGGTCTACAGGTTGGTGCTCCAAAGCAATTCTTGCGGCATATCGCACAAATCTGTCATCATTATCTAAATTCTTCCATGCAAGTGGAATGACGTCTTTAGAAGGTTGGTCATGGAATTTTTCAAGACTCTGTCTAAGATTTCTTAGTTCTTTGGTTTTGGAATCACTGGCAATTTCATCTTGTGAATCCTCAGGACCCGTATAGCGAAGTCTGAATAAATGGGAATTTATTCTTCGACCTCCAGTTGCAAAATAGAGATTACCGTCACCTCCCGCAATCATATCAGTCAATGGTAGTGGAGTGCCAGAAAGGAACTCGGTTCTTTCGGCGGTGTAACTACTGCCTTTGGGTTTTAGATCTGCAAAATAAATCGTGCCAAAACTCCAATCCATAAGTAAGAGCCCATTCCTGTATTTAGACGGAAAGTTTAGCTTTGTTCCTGAAAGCACGGCTGTTGGTGAACCTTGCTCCAAATTATGAACTGCCGGAAGGCCGTCACCATAATATTCAGGCCATTTACCTGAACCCGTTCTCCATCCATATTCACTTCCGCTTGTTACATGACAGATTCGAGTAGGACGATACCAAGGCATTCCTATGTCCCATTCCATATCGGCATCATATGCAAATAATTCTCCGTCTTTATTAAAACCAATATCAAAGGCATTTCTATATCCAGCAGAGACAATTTGCCAATCTGTTCCATCAGGATTGAATTTGGCTATCCACCCTCCTGGAGCTTTGACATCGTTGGCATGACCACGTGCATCCAAATATGGGGTAAATAGATTGTCTTCACCCCAATTGGTCGGAAGTCTACTACCTTTTTTGAGTTGCTCTGGAACTGAGGTATGGTTCCCAGCGATAAAATAGATTTCTTTGCCGTCTGGCGAGGGTACAAAACTATGTGGCCCATGCTCTCCTGCGCCATTAAGTTTTAACAACATCTCAACCTTATCCAATTCTCCATTATTGTCAGTATCGGTAATTCGGTATACGCCACTTCCATTTTCTTCATTATCAGGGACATCATCTTTCCATTGTTTATTTACCGCGACATACAAACTGTTATGGGACCATAGAAGGCCATGTGCTTCCCCTATTTCTAGATTGAGGGGGTGCACATCCTCTTCTTTAATGGTTTTTCCAATTTCCGGTGTTTCAAAATGATATATTTTACCGTATTGATCACAGGAGTAAATAGTATTATTTGGACCTTTTGCCATTGCCACCCAAGAACCTTGTTCATGTTCACTGGGTCTGTATAATTCTTCTAGCTCAAAGTTAGCCGGAAGCTTAAATTCTATTGGTTTTTCAGTTAGGTCCTTTGGTTTTTCTGTATTACATCCAAAAGAAAGTAAAGTCAGCAGAATAAACGCAATCTTGGTTATTTTCATCTTAAAGAATATGGTTTAGCTATAAAGATAAGCAATTGAAAAAAATGGTTGATGCATTTGAAAATTAAGCATTTATAAAATCATTTCAAGGATTTTTATGAGTTAGTAATTGCGTATCTTTAGTATAAATATTATAGTATGGATAGGCGTAAATTTATTAATGGTGCTGCAGCCCTAAGTATAGGTTCAGTAGCTATGGGGAACACGTTGAAAGATGATTCGAATTTGTTTGACAATTCGGTAAAACCTTTAAAAAAAATAAAACATAATCCAATAGGGGTTTCTTCATACTCATTTTGGCAATTTGAAGGTCCAAAAGAGAATGTACCCATGGAACTTTGCATAGATAAAGCGGCTGCTATGGGATTTGATGGGATTGAACTTTTGTTGGTTCAAATGTCATCAGAAGAAAATGGATATTTACAAAAATTAAAGAAAAGAGCGTTTCATGCAGGCTTGGATTTAATGGGTTTTTCAACACATCAAGGTTATTTGAATCCAGATAAAGCATACAGGGATGAGAATATAACTAAGACCATTCACCAAATAGAACTTGCTTATAAACTCGGAATTCCTACCATGCGATTGAATACTGGTCGATGGGGTACATCCGAGTCCTTCGACTCTTTAATGGCAAATAAAGGAATTGAGCCAACGATTGAAGGATATACGGACGAGGATGGATATAAATGGGTTATTGATTCGATAGAAAAATGTTTGCCCGTTGCAGAAAAATGTGGTGTAGTGTTAGGTTTGGAAAATCATTGGGGATTAGGTCGTACTGCGGAAGGGGTAAAAAGAATTGTTGATACCATAGATAATCGATGGCTTCAGGTTACGTTGGACACTGGAAATTTTTTAGAGAATAGAGAAGAACAAATGAAGATGTTGGCACCGCAAACATTTTTGGTTCAGGCTAAAACTTATTACGGTGGAGGAAAATGGTATACCTTGGATATTGATTACCCGAAAATTGGGGAGATGATGCGGGCACATAATTATAGGGGGTATATCTCTTTAGAATTTGAAGGCAAGGAAGACCCTAACATTGCAGTGCCCAAAAGTTTGGAAGTATTGCGAAATGCTTTTTATTATGAATTGGATTAAGTTTTAGTAATTGGCATTATCCAAGTTGTCTTAGTCCCTCATAAATGGTTACGCCAACAGCGTTGGCTAAATTCAGGCTTCTTATTTTTGAACTAAAAAGAGGTATTTTGTAGAGTTTGTCAGAATTGTTTTGGAGAATTTCTTTTGGTAGTCCTACGGATTCTTTTCCAAAGATTAGATACATATCATCTTTGTAATCGATGGACCAATGATTTTTCTCTCCGTGACTTGAAAAGTATACTAGGTTTTTATCGTTGTGTTGTTTATAAAACTCTTCAATATTTTCATAGGTAAAAAGTGAAATATGTGGCCAGTAATCTAAACCAGCACGTTTTAAGCGTTTATCATCAAGCTCAAAACCAAAAGGTTTTACCAAATGTAAATTGGAGCCAGTTGCTAAAGCCAATCGACCAATGTTTCCTGTGTTATTGGGAATTTCAGGTTCAAAAAGAACAATATTAAGAGGCATTGTTTTTAATTGATTTTAAATATAGATGTTCTACTTTTTCTCTGGCCCAAGGTGTTCTGCGCAAAAATTTTAGACTCGATTTTATTGATGGATTGCTTTTGAAACAATTGATATTGATTTTGGATGCTAGTTCTTCCCAACTATAGGTGTCTACTAAATATTCAAGAATGTCAGCAAGTTTAATACCGTGCAATGGGTTGTTGGGTTGTTTGTTATTCATGATTTGTCTATATGCCGACGATTTGTTACTACAAATTTACCCCTTTGTTCTTTCCTAAAATGTATAAAATGAAAAACTCCGGTAATCAGCCGGAGTTTATTCATCAATCAAAAAACGAACAGTCATGATAAACTGTTGTTATGCTTCACAAATTACAATTTATATGCCAAATTTCCAATATTAAGAATATTTAACATTCGATTTGTGTCCCGTTTACCCGAGATATGTCTTTAAAATCTTACTTCGAGAAGTATGTTTTAATCTTCGTATTGCTTTTTCCTTGATTTGACGTACTCTTTCCCTTGTCAGGTCAAAAGTTTCACCAATTTCCTCTAAGGTCATAGAATGTTGACCAGCTAAACCAAAATATAAACGAATTACATCAGCTTCTCTTGGTGTCAATGTTTCCAAAGCACGTTCAATTTCTGTACGTAAAGATTCGTGGAGTAACTCCCTATCAGGGTTTGGTGATTCACCACTACGAAGTACATCATATAGGTTAGAATCCTCACCGGCAATTAAGGGGGCATCCATAGATACGTGACGACCTGAATTTTTCAAGGATTGTTTAACATCCTCAACGGTCATATCCAATTCTTTTGCAATTTCCTCAGCAGAAGGCATTCTTTCATGCGCTTGCTCTAAGAAAGCAAAAGTCTTGTTGATTTTATTAATAGAACCAATTTTGTTCAATGGTAAACGAACAATACGAGATTGTTCGGCCAATGCTTGTAATATGGATTGACGAATCCACCATACTGCGTACGAGATAAATTTAAATCCACGAGTTTCGTCAAAACGTTGTGCCGCTTTTATCAATCCTAAGTTTCCTTCATTGATTAAGTCAGGCAGAGTAAGTCCTTGGTTTTGGTACTGTTTGGCAACTGATACTACGAATCGAAGATTGGCCTTTGTTAGTTTTTCAAGAGCGATCTGGTCGCCTGCCTTGATACGTTGTGCCAATTCTACTTCTTCATCTGCAGTAATCAAGTCTACTTTGCCAATTTCTTGCAAGTACTTGTCCAAAGATGCGGTTTCCCTATTGGTAACCTGTTTTGTAATCTTAAGCTGTCTCATCTACTGTTTTTAAATTCAATTTGCATAGACTGCATATACTTATACGTAGAAATGCCCAAAATGTTACAAAAGGGTCAATAAAAGTTGCTTTTTACGTTAAAAAACATAAAAAAGCCCCGACAAAACTGTCGAGGCTTACTATTTATTAGAAAAGAAACTTAGTCTCTTCTAGGTTTACGATCTCTATTATCTCTTCCGCGGCGATCATCTCTTCCGCGACGATCATTGTTACGTGGTGGTCTTTCAACATAACCTTCAGGTTTAGGTAAAAGAGCTTTTCTTGATACCTTATCCTTACGAGTACGTTTGTCCAATCCAAAATACTTCACATCAAAAACGTCACCCATGTTAACTACATCACTAACATTTTCAGTGCGTTCCCATGCTAACTCAGAAACGTGTAACAGTACTTCATTACCCGGAGCTTCCATATACTCGACTACAGCACCAAAATCTAACATTTTGATTACTTTCACTTCGTATACACTACCAACTTCTGGTTTGAACATCAACGAGTCAATTTTAGCTTCAACAGCGGCAATACCTTCGCTACCAACACCTAAAATTTCTACAATTCCTTCTTCAGTCACAGGATCTTCGTTGATAACGATAGTGGTCTCAGTTTCTTTTTGCATTTCCTGAATCACTTTTCCACCTGGCCCAATTAAAGCACCAATAAATTCGTTAGGAATTCTACGTGTTACCATTGTAGGGGCATGCTCTTTAACATTTTGAGCAGGCGTAGCAATCGTATCAGTAATTTTACCTAAGATATGTAAACGACCTTCACGTGCTTGTTTTAGCGCGTTCACTAAAATTTCATATGATAAGCCTTTAATTTTAATATCCATTTGACAAGCGGTAATTCCTTCAGAAGTACCTGTTACTTTAAAGTCCATATCTCCAAGGTGATCTTCATCACCTAAAATATCAGACAATACAGCATAACGATCACCATCAGAAATTAATCCCATTGCAATACCAGAAACTGGTCTTGTCATTTGCACACCAGCATCCATCATCGCCATTGTTCCAGCACAAACTGTTGCCATAGAAGACGAACCGTTAGATTCTAATACTTCAGATACAACACGTACTGTGTAAGGACAATCTTCTGGAACCATACCTTTTAAAGCACGTTGCGCTAAGTTACCATGACCAACTTCTCTTCTTGAAGTTCCTCTTAATGGCCTAGCTTCACCTGTGCAAAAAGGAGGGAAGTTATAGTGTAAATAGAAGTTTTCTTCACCTTCATGAGAAGGCATATCAATTTTGTTGGCATCTCTAGATGTTCCTAATGTAACAGTAGCTAAAGCCTGAGTTTCTCCACGCGTAAATATTGAAGAACCGTGTGTGGACGGTAAATAATCAACCTCACACCAAATGGGTCTAATTTCATCAGTCTTTCTACCATCTAAACGTAAACCTTCGCTTAATGTCAATTCACGAACAGCTTCTTTTTCTGCTTTACCGTAATACCCTCCAACAAGATGTCCAAATTCTTCCATCTCTTCTTCAGTAAAGGAAGCTTTAACCTCTTCTTTTACTTCAGCAAATGCATTACTACGTTCTACTTTAGAAGTTCCTTGCTTAGCAATAGCATAACATTTATCATAAGCTAAATCATGTATTCTTTTTTGTAAATCTTCATTTACTTCTGCAGTTTCATACTCTCTAACTTCTTTTTTACCAAATGCTTCTGCTAAACGTAATTGAGCAGCAATTTGTACTTTAATCGCTTCGTGTGCAAACTTGATAGCATCAGCCATCTCTTCTTCAGAAATCTCATCCATTTCACCTTCAACCATCATTACTGAATCAGCAGACGCTCCAATCATCATCTCTATGTCAGACTCTTCTAATTGAGCACGTGTTGGGTTGATAACGAATTCACCATTTACACGACCAACTCTTGCTTCAGAAATCGCACATTCAAATGGGAAATCTGATAACTGTATAGCTGCAGAAGCAGCTAAGCCAGCCATAGCTTCAGGCATAACATTCTCATCATGAGACATTAATTGAATCATCACCTGTGTTTCTGCGTGATAATCTTTAGGGAATAATGGGCGTAAAACACGGTCTACAAGACGCATTGTTAAAACTTCACCATCACTAGGTCTTGCTTCTCTTTTAAAGAAACCGCCAGGGTAACGACCCGCGGCAGCAAATTTTTCACGATAATCTACCGTTAGCGGAAGAAAATCTACATCCGCTTGTTTGTAATTGGAAACAACTGTACATAATAACATACATTTTCCTGACTGAACAACAACAGAGCCATGTGCCTGTTTTGCCAATTTTCCGGTTTCGATAGAGATTTCTCTACCATCACCAAGGTCAATGACCTCTTTAAATACTTGTGGAATCATAAATTCGATTTAAAACTTGAATTTTATCAAGTTTATTATACAATGGTCTTTTCCGACATTTTTCTGGTCGGATCGTGTTGTGTTGTTGTGTTGACCAATGAAAAACTGTGTGCAGCTTTTTGAAATTGTCCTTTTTTGACTCCTGGACCAAGGAGTATATAAAAAAGGGGAAGCCAAGCTTCCCCTTTTATACTTATTTTCTAATATTAAGCTCCTTGATAAGTTCACGATATTTTACAATATCCTTTTTCTTCAAGTAATCTAAAAGACTCCTTCTTTTACCTACCAGTTTCACCAATGAACGCTCAGTATTATAATCTTTGTGATTGTTTTTAAGGTGACCGGTCAAATGATTGATACGGTGTGTGAACAATGCAACTTGACCTTCTGTAGAACCTGTGTTCTCTGCTTTTCCGCCGTGTTTTTTGAAAATCTCGGCTTTGATTTCTTTTGTTAGATACATTCCAATATTGTTTTAAATGATTTTTATGTACTTGATTGATTTTCAATCAGGGCGCAAAGATAAGAATATTTTTTGTTTAAGCCGTCAAGGTATTTCTTTTTAATCAATATTAAACCTTTCTGAATTTCGCTGGTCAAAGAATAAATGTTAAAAAAATGTTATTATGAAAAAGAATTTAAGAAAAGTGAAGTTTATGGGATCATTGCTTTTGGCAATTTGTGTGTTGGGATCCTGCGACAAAGATGATTCTCAGAACATTTCTGAAGATATGACGATTACAGCTACAGAACTAAATGCAAGTGATGAGGCAGATTTAATTATTGAAGATGTTGTTAATATTGGGGAAGAAGTCTATGCTACTGATGAAATAATGACTACTTCCAAAGCTGATTACAGATCTGACTATTTACCGGATTGTGTTACAATAACAACTGTTTTGACAAGTACAAGCAAAGAAAAATCTATTGATTTTGGAGAGGGATGTGAATTGCCTAATGGTAATATCCTGAGTGGGATAATACAATTAAGCTATTTAAAGGATATGGATTTAGCTACAAAGACATTGAGTATGTCCCTGGAGAATTTTACGTTCAATGGAGTGGCAGTTGACGGGAATGCATCAATAGTAAGAATGCGAAACAATGAAAATGGCAATCCCGAATCCAATGCTGAAGCCGATTTTGAAGGTAATTGGCCAGATGGAGACTCGGCGAGTTTTTCGGCAAATAGAACACGCGAATGGATTGAAGGGTATGGCTCGGGCTACTGGGGTGATAATGCCTTTTTAATTTCGGGTAAGGCAACGTATACTGGTAAATTGGGTAATGTGTTCATGAAAGAGACTATTGTGCCTTTGCGTAGAGAATTGTCCTGTAGGTTTATTGTTAGTGGGATTCTTGAGATTTCGAGAAATGATGCTACAGCAAGTCTTGATTTTGGTGATGGTTCGTGCGATGCAAAAGGTATTTTGACACATCCTGACGGAGAATCAGAGGAAATATTTTTACGCCGGTTCAAGCACTAAAAATGCTGTAAATAAAAAAGCCCTGATTGCAACATCAGGGCTTTTTCCTATTATCTGACTGGATTGTTTTGAATCAAATCAATATAAAGATTTATCTTTTTCTTTAAATCCCTTCGGTGTGTAATGAAATCCAGAAACCCATGTTCTTGAACAAATTCCGATGTTTGAAAACCTTCAGGCAAATCCTTTCCTGTAGCTTCTTTCACAACGCGTGGACCAGCAAAACCTATTAGGGCACCTGGTTCAGAAATATTAATATCCCCTAACATCGCATATGATGCAGTAGTGCCTCCAGTTGTTGGATCAGTGCATAAAGAAATGTACGGTAGTTTTGCCTCGGCCAGCTGTGCTAATTTCGCAGAGGTTTTTGCCAATTGCATTAAAGATAGTGCGGCTTCCATCATTCGAGCACCACCCGATTTAGAAATCATTACAAAAGGCACCTTCTTTTTAATGGCATGATCTATGGCTCTGGCGATTTTCTCACCAACAACACTACCCATAGAACCTCCAATGAAACTAAAATCCATACAAGCGATTACCAAATCTTTGCCATTTGATTTGCCAATTGCCGTTTTCACGGCGTCTTTCAAACCAGTTTTCTTTTGGGCTGCTTTTAAACGATCAGTATACTTTTTGGTGTCAGTGAATTTTAACGGGTCTTTTGAATATAATTTGGCATCTAACTCGGTAAATTTATTATCGTCGAAAAGAATTTCGAAATACTCTTTACTGCCAATGCGAACGTGATAGTCATCCTCTGGACTTACATAGAAGTTTTTGGCCAAATCTTCAGATTCAACAATCTTACCAGTAGGGGATTTATACCAAAGACCTTTTGGTGTATCTTTCTTCTGCTCAGTAGCTGTTTGTATTCCTTTTTCTTTTCTCTTAAACCACGACGACATATCTTCCATATTGAGTTAAACTACTTTTTATAAAGTATTAACGTTATTAAGATCGTCAAACGCTTTTTTCAAACGTTCGATAAAAGATTTTTCACCTTCGCGCAACCATACCCTTGGGTCATAATACTTTTTGTTTGGTTCGTCAGAACCACTTGGGTTACCAATCTGGCCTTGAAGATAATCTTTTTTATCCTGAACATAATCTCTTACACCTGCCAAGAATGCATATTGCAAATCTGTGTCAATATTCATCTTGATAACACCGTAGCCTATCGCCTCTCTAATTTCCTCAACTGTAGATCCTGATCCGCCATGGAAAACGAAATCAATATGGTTGTGCTCTACACCGTATTTTTTTGAAATATACTCCTGTGAGTTCTTTAAAATTTTTGGTGTCAATTTTACATTTCCCGGTTTGTAAACACCATGGACATTCCCAAAGGCTGCCGCTATAGTGAATTTAGGACTTACTTTAGAAAGTTCCTCATATGCGTAAGCTACCTCTTCAGGCTGGGTGTAGAGTTTAGAATCATCAACATCTGAGTTGTCAACTCCATCTTCTTCACCTCCCGTGATTCCAAGTTCAATTTCCAAAGTCATATCCATTTTACTCATTCGTTCAAGATATCCCTTGCATATTTCAATATTCTCTTCAATCGGTTCTTCTGAAAGATCAATCATGTGTGAACTGAACAATGACTTACCAGTTTCTGCATAATGTTTTTCACTGGCATCCAATAGACCATCAATCCAAGGCAATAATTTTTTCGCACAATGATCAGTGTGTAATATCACACTAGCACCATATGCCTCAGCCAATTGATGAACATGTTTAGCACCTGCAACTGCACCTTGCACCGCTGCATTCTGCCCGTCGTTTGACAATCCTTTACCGGCATTAAACTGAGCACCTCCATTTGAGAATTGAATAATAACTGGAGCATTCAGGGCCGCAGCTGTTTCCAATACACCATTAATGGTATCAGAACCAATTACATTAACTGCTGGTAATGCAAACCCTTTTTCTTTTGCATAATTGAAAATCTCCTGTACTTGATCGCCGGTAGCAACACCTGGCTTAATATTATGGGCCATAATTTTTTAGGTTATTGGTTTCTTAAAAATTGAAGGACAAAAGTAATAAATAAATAAGTCTAAAAAGGATAGTTTATACCAATTTGTAATACGGAATTGGCAAAATTATAATCCCTAAACCATCTTTTTGAAATTTCTTCTGCTGGATTGTATGTTTTGAAACCAAGGTCTACTCTTATCAAGAAATACGTAAAATCATATCTGACACCAAATCCAGTGCCCAAGGCAATATCCGTTAAAGAATCTATGCCATTAAAAGTTTTGTCTGGATCATCCTCATTATCAAAGACATTCCAAATATTACCAGCATCTGCGAAAAGCGCACCTTTTATATCACCAACCACTGGAAAACGATATTCGAGGTTAAATGCCAACTTTAAATTTGCTTCATTAAAGTCATTGATCTCATTTGTCTTTCCCGGACCTAATGAATATGGGTTCCATGCTCTATTATCATTTGATCCACCTGCGAAATAACTTCGGACGAACGGAATGTTATCAGAATTGCCATAAGGTATGGCTATACCAAAAAAGCTACGGAACGCCAAAACATTGGATCGCGACAAATCCCAATATTTGATATAATCAAATTCTGTTTTAATGTATTGGGAGTAGGGTACATCAAAAACCAAAAGATCACCATCTTTCTCATTGAATGGGATTACATATGACAGGGCAGAAAGTAAGTTGCCCGCACTTTCTACTTTGAACCTAAAACGGTGAAAACTATTGTCGGTAATACCATTTTGGTTATGCTTGCTAAAAGAATAGTTTGTGGCAAATATTAGATTGTTCTCTGTTAATCTATCCCTTCTTTCCTCAATGCTTCTAACCTCATTTAAATCATCCGTGGAAACAGGTACTGTATTATCGGTTATTTCATCAATAAAACCATCGGTGCCAGATGGGATACTTAGGTCAGGGTCATTTGGGTCATCTGATGGTTCATAAAACCCGGAAAAGGTTTCATAATCGTTTGGATCATCAAATTCATTTGCCTCATCATATTTGTTGGCTATTTCATTTAATCGATCATATGAGTTCTGATAAACATTGAAAAAACGATATGGTTTTAAATTATCAACAAATTGAATATTAAGAAGTTCTACATTGTGCTTTTTAAAGTCAGATGGCGTCCAATTATATCCTAAAACCGTGTTGAATGTCCATTTATCCAAACCAATATTCTTTTGTGAACTGGCACCTAATGACAACCTTGTTTGGGGCAAGGTATAGTTTGGGATTATTTTATCGGTTTTTATAAACGGAAACCAGATTCTTGGAAAAGTGAGGTTTACGTCCGCACCAAACTCCAATAAATTAAAAAAGTGACTATCCGAAGCTCTAATACTCTCATCTTTTGATGAACCTATGTTCATTCTGCCGGTTAAACTGAAATTTTCGGCTCCCTTGAATAGGTTTCTTACCTGTAAAGAAGGGCTAAATGCCATACCTACTTGTTGAATGTTAGAATGTGAAACATCTAACTCCATACCAAGTGAATATTTGGGGCGTTCAGTAAGGTATATATTGGCGCTCAATCCTGATAGACTATCTGTGTCAAAAGCAATTGAAGGGTATTTAAAAACATTCAAACTTGTAATTCGCCGGTAGGTACTTGATCTATCCGACTCACGATAAATACTATCTTTTTCAAAAAAAATGGCATCGGTCAAGGTTTTCGGTTTAAATCTGAGTTTATCCTTGTAATATATATTGTAATTACCGTATTTAACAACATTGTTTTGCTCTTCATCACCGCTCAAAATAAAATCTGTGTAGATATTTATTTGTTTGAACCTTTCAACTTTATATTCTGAAGATGAAATGGTATTATCGTTTCTTGTTCTAAGATTATCAATGTTTATTGCTATATCTGTTTTTTTATTTGTGCCGGACTTTGTTGAATCTCTGGTGATAGCAAAATTGACGGAGCTTTCTTGAAAATTCCGAATTCCAGAATTACGAAAAAGAGCAGTTAAGCGTTTCCTTTCATTGTCGAAGTCAAGAAAATCAAACTGTTTGCCTTTTTTGATCAATGATTGTTTTTTATTCAATTGGTATATTGAATCTATTACTTTAGAGGATATTATGTCTGAAATAGAATCAATGACATAAGGTTCGCCTAATGTAATCTTATAGTCTATTGCAGCTCTTTTTGGCCGCTTCAAGGAGTCTATTGCATATGTGGTATTGTTATTAAAATATCCTTTACTATTGTAGTAGGCTTTCAGACGCTCCAATGTTCTTTGGGTGTCCAAAGTATCAATAATTGCTGGTGGTTCCCCAATGTTTTTAAGCCATTCGCTCATTCCTTTTACTAGAAATGATTCGCCTAGCCTATCCACCTGTTTTTCGGAAAGTATGTTCGCAAGTCTTTTCCTTCTTTTCTCTTTTCGATAGAGCCAATCTTGAAATAAAGAATCAGGATTCTGTTTAGCAAGATTATATAAATTTAATCTTAGCGGATACCCTAATAATGTGCTATTTGGTTCTTGGATAATTAGACTTTGTATATCCTCATCGTTTACTTTTTCCTCATCTGCATATATTGTATTCCCAGTTAAAAGCAATTCGCCATCATCTACTTTTTTCAGGGCATTACAAGAGACAAGCGTAATCGCAAAAAATAATAAGCTTATTTTAGCGTAGGGATTTTTAAAACGAAACACTATCCTCATAGAAATCAAAAATACATTATTTGCATGGTTGGTAAAAGCCAAATAAAGTTTATAAAAAGCTTACAGCAAAAAAAGTACCGAAATCAACATAGGATGTTTGCGGTCGAAGGAATCAAGAGCGTTAAAGAGCTTTTGAATTCTAATATTGAAGCGCATAAGGTATATTGTGTAAATCCAAGTTTAATTGAAAATGAGAGCGGTCTTGTAGAGTTGATTTCTGCGGGAGATTTTAAGAAGATCAGCACCTTGAAGAACCCGAACGGAGTGCTTGGGGTATTCATAATTCCCAAACCCAAGGTCGTTGATCAAAATGATTGGTTATTAGCTCTGGATGATGTGCGTGACCCTGGTAATCTTGGAACCATTATTAGACTTTGCGATTGGTTTGGAATCAAGAATTTGCTATGTTCTGAAAATACGGTTGATTGTTTTAACCCCAAAGTACTACAGGCAAGTATGGGGTCTATAACAAGAGTCAATGTGGTATATACAGATCTTGTTACGTTTTTGGAGCAAACGAAATTACCTGTTTATGGTACTTTTATGAATGCTGCGTCAGTCTATAATAAGGCCTTGCCAAAAAAAGGAATCTTGGTCATGGGTAATGAGGGAAATGGCATTTCAAGTGATATTGAAAATCTGGTGAATTCAAAAATCAGCATTCCACAATTTGGAGATAAGGCAACAGAAAGTCTTAACGTAGCTAGCGCAACCTCAATTTTTTTGAGCGAGATAAGAAGGGTTTAAATAAAATTTATTCAAATGTGAAGTTAACAAAAAGCCCTCTAGTGCGCATGGCTGCAATATTTCCTGTCCATGGGCTGTTCGGGTCATTGTCCGGCACTAATTCATCACTAATGGCAAATACTCCGCGAATAGAAGGAGTGAACTTGAAATATTGTAAATAAAAGTCTATCCCAAAACCTAATTCGTAGTTGTAGACCCATTTTTTCATTCGAAAAGTACCGCCAGAATTATCGTCTAAGCTAGTTTCGTTACTTCCAAGATTTAGAGACGTAGATGCACCTCCAATAAGAAAGGGTTTCCAATTTGCAAATCGCCTTGTACTTACTTTAAGAAGAACGGGAAAATTAATATACGTTGACTTTACTTCTCTTATGGCATCTTTTTCCTCAAGAAATCCAGGAAATCCCAATTCCCTCGAATTGTACAAAAGACCAGGCTCTAAACGAGCATCAAGGAATTCATTGATTCGCATTTCGCCAATTAGGCCAACATTGAACCCCAATGATTTGTTGACAAGAATGTCTTTAGTATCATTCTTGTAATCAAACTTAAAATCATATTGATTAAAACCAAGAAAATACCCCCAGTTCAAAAAGGCCTTGTCCTCATTTTCTTTGTTCAAGACAGGTTTTTCGTTAAATTGGGCCATAACTGGTTGGCTTAGGAATACCAGCCCAATTAAGATAAGAAGGTAATGTTTCATATGCTTATTTTGTAGCTACATAAATAGAAGCAACCCCAAAGGTTTGCGGTTTATTCACTACATCTATAAACCCGATTTTTCTTAAAATATTGTTGAACTTCTCGCCATGAGGAAAAACCGATGCAGATTCACTCAAATAGGCATAGGCCGAATTGTCTTTCGAGAATATTTTTCCTATTCTAGGAAGTACGTTTTTAGTATAAAAGTGATAACCTTGTTTAAATGGCGTTTTTGTAGGAACCGAGGTTTCTAAAACGACAAATGTGCCACTAGGTTTCAACACTCTACGGATTTCGGAAAGGCCTTTTTCCAATGTTTCAAAATTACGAACTCCAAAAGCAACAGTGACTGCATCGAAGGAGTTATCAGGAAACGGAAGATTTTCACTATCGCCTTCAACCATTTCAATTGTTTGTCCTAAATTTTTTTGAGCAACTTTCTTTTTGCCAACTTCAAGCATTCCCGGAGAAATATCCAAACCGACGATATTTGTAGCGCCTGTTTTAACTAGGTTTATGGCCAAATCACCGGTTCCGGTGGCAATATCAAGAATATTGACTGGCTTCTTTTTTTTGAGGATTGAAACTACTCTTTTTCGCCATTTAACATCAATTCCAAAAGAGATAACCCTGTTCAGGCCATCATAATTTCCTGAAATGTTATCGAACATTTGCGTAACCTGCTCTTTTTTCCCGAGGTCTGAATCTTGATATGGAGTTACTTTCTCTGACATTCAATAAATTTCGGCAAAGATACAATTTAGCAATAAGCTATACATTTATTTCGTTAACAAAGCGAGCAATTAGGATTCAATAAGAAAGACATTCAAAGTTGAACCCGAATAAATTGTGTAATTTTGTGTCGCAAATACTGCAAACTTGCTTTGGAATGAGCTGTGATTTAGCCAATTTTCCTTTAAAGGATTCTCTTTCAGAAAAACCATTAAGGCGTAATGTACTTAGTGTTGAATACAACAATCATAATAGATGAAAATTATTATTGCCGGTGCAGGTGAAGTAGGATTTCACTTGGCAAAACTTCTCTCCTACGAATCTCAGGATATTACCCTTATCGACACCGATAAGGAGAGTTTAATGTATGCGGACAATCATTTGGATATTAGGGTTCTCCGAGGGGATGCTACTTCAATATCAATATTGGAAGATGCTCAAGTAAAGGATTGCTCGTTGGTGATTGGAGTAACATCATCCCAGACAACCAACATCACTTTTTGTATGCTTGCCAAACAATTGGGATGTAAACGTACCATCGCAAGGATTTCAAATACTGAATTTATTGAACATAAAGAGCGTATTAGATTTTCTGAATTGGGAATTGATGAATTGATTTCACCAGAGGAGTTGGCTGCGGAAGAAATTCGGATGCTTTTGAACAAATCTGCCTTCAATGACACCTATGAATTTGAGGATGGTAAATTGATAATGGTAGGGGTTTCACTACAGAAAAGTGCACCTTTTGTTGGGAAAATGGTGAAAGAAGCGGCAATGATATTCCCCGAGCTTCATTTTATGCCTATTGCCCTTCAAAGAACTGGAACTCAATTTACGGTTATACCGAGGGGAGATACTGTTTTTAAAGAAGGTGATCAAGTTTATTTTATCATAACGCCAGAAGGGGTTGATGAGTTATATAAACTTACCGATAAGAAGAAAGAGGATATCAAGAATGTAATGATTTTGGGAGGAAGTAAAGTTGGCTTCAAATCGGCACGAGATCTTTGCACAAAAAAATTCAACGTAAAGCTTATTGAAAAAAATAAGGAAAAAGCTTTTGACCTTGCAGATGAACTTCCAAATGCCTTGGTTATTAATGGAGACGGAAGAAATGTTGAACTTCTTGAAGAGGAAAGCCTGGATTCTATGGATGCCTTTATTGCCGTTACAGGGAATTCTGAAACCAATATAATGTCTTGTTTAGTTGCGAAATCAAAACATATTAAGAAGACCATAGCACTGGTTGAAAATATGGATTACTTTCAACTATCCCATTCCATAGGAATTGATACGTTAATCAATAAAAAACTTTTGGCCGCCAACAACATTTTCAAATACATAAGAAAAGGAGAAGTGGTTGCCTTAATGCGTTTGAATAATATCAATGCCGAAATTTTGGAATTTGTGGTTAAACCAAAATCTAAGGTCACAGGTTCTATTATAAGGGAGCTCGATATTCCGAAAACTGCAACTATTGGTGGTGTGGTAAGAAATGGGAAGGGAATTATTGCCTTGGGTGGTTTTGAGATAAAAGCAGGGGATAGGGTAGTGGTCTGTTGTTTGCCCAATGCCATTCCGATAATTGAAAAACTTTTCCTCTAAAATGGATTTGAATTCTAAAATCATATTTCACTTAATGGGGCTTTTATTGCTCTTTAATGGGCTGTTTATGCTCATAGCCGCAGTGGTAAGTGGTGTTTATGATGATGGTGCCACACTGGATATTACAATAGCATCAATTACTTCAATGTTCATAGGACTTTCCTCAATGTATTTTACGAGGGAACATAAAAAGGAGGTAAAACGAAAAGAAGGATACATCATTGTAGCTTTTGGTTGGATAATAATGTCCTTGTCAGGAATGTTGCCTTATTTGTTTTCTGGTGCCATACCCAATGTGACCAATGCTTTTTTTGAAACGATTTCGGGTTATACTACTACAGGAGCTACGATTTTAGATGATATTGAATCTCTTCCTGAAGGAATTTTACTTTGGCGTAGTTTAACGCATTGGATAGGGGGTATGGGTATCATTGTTCTGGCAATTGCCATTTTACCTCTTTTGGGAATTGGTGGCATGCAACTTTTCGCTGCAGAAGCTCCAGGCCCAAGTGCTGATAAATTACACCCAAGAATCACAGACACAGCCAAACGTCTCTGGTATATTTATGTTGGATATACAATAGCTGAAACCTTGTTATTGAAGCTTGCCGGTATGTCTTTTTTCGACGCCGTAAATCATTCTTTGGCCACTTTATCAACAGGAGGGTTTTCTACAAAAAATGCAAGTTTAGCATATTGGAATGATCAACCTTTGATTCAGTATATAGTAATCTTCTTTATGTTTCTGGCAGGGAGCAATTTTGTTCTAAGCTATTTTGCCTTCAAGGGAAAAGTGCAGAAAGTTATAAAAGATGAAGAGTTTAAATTTTATTTAGGGTTTGTGGTATTATTTACAGTGGTTGTTGCTTTGGTAATTTATTTTGATGCCAATGTCCCGGTATCGGATTATCACCCGATGGTCAATGGTGCAGAGGAAAGTTCATTTAGACATGCATTGTTTCAAGTAGTGGCCGTTGTGACCACCACCGGTTTTGTTACAGCTGATTTTAGTAGTTGGACACCTTTTTTAACTGTGTTCTTTTTTGGACTGTTTTTTCTTGGGGGTTCTGCGGGGTCAACTGCCGGTGGTATCAAGGTCATGCGACACCTCTTGATTATTAAAAATGGTTTACTCGAGTTCAAAAGAACATTGCATACCAATGCGGTAATTCCTGTACGGTATAATAATAAAACTGTAAAGGAACATATAGTGTACAACATCATTGCCTTCTTTGTACTGTATATGCTTTCTTTTATTATTGGTTCAATGGTGTTGAGTTTTTTAGGTCTCGACTTTGAATCGGCTATTGGTGGTGCAGCTTCTTCATTGGGCAATGTGGGACCTGCGCTCGGAAGTTTAAATCCGCTCAGTAATTTTAATGATATACCAATGCTTGGTAAATGGTGGTGTGGATTTTTAATGCTTCTTGGGAGGTTGGAGCTTTTTACGGTTTTAATTATTTTGACCCCTTATTTCTGGAAGGATATATAAAAGAAAAAAACCTGCGAAAGCAGGTTTTTAATAGTGATAATCTTGTAGAAGTTTTATAAAACAGCTTTTATTCTAGCAATTGCTTCTCGTATGTCATTCTCTGAGGCCGCATAAGAAATTCGAATACAATTGCCATTTCCAAAAGCATCTCCTGTTACGGTAGCAACGTTGGCTTCTTCGAGTAAATACATTGCAAAATCAGATGCATTTTTAATTTCTTTGCCTTTAACAGTCCTCCCAAAGAATGCTTTTACATCCGGGAATACGTAGAATGCCCCTTCAGGTTCGTTGCAGGTAAACCCTTCAATATCGTTAAGTAATTCAAGAATAAGCTTTCTACGCCCTTTAAATTCTTTAACCATAAATTCAATACGGGCTGGTGATTCCAATAATGCGGTAATCACAGCTCTTTGAGCTATACAGTTGGCACCACTGGTTACCTGTCCTTGTAATTTATTCGTAGCTCTTGCGATATAAGCAGGTGCTCCAATATAACCGATTCTCCAACCTGTCATTGCAAAAGCCTTTGCCACACCATTTACTGTAACAGTACGATCGAACATATCTTCAAATTCTGCCATTGAAGCGTGTTCTGTAACCCCATAGTTTATATGTTCGTAAATTTCATCGCTAACAACAATAATCTGAGGATATTTCTGAAGAACATCGGCTAATTCCCTTAATTCTTCTTTGCTATAAATAGAACCACTTGGATTACAAGGAGAGCTATACCATAGCATTTTGGTGTTTGGCGTTATGGCAGCTTCTAATTGTTCAGCTGTCATTTTAAAATCATTTTCCAACGATGTTGGCACTTCTACTGGCACCCCATCAGCTAATTTTACTATATCGCTATAACTTACCCAATATGGGCAAGGCAATATAACTTCATCACCTTTATTGAGACATACCTGGGCTACATTATAAAGCGCTTGTTTAGCCCCGGTTGAAACAACGATTTGTGTTGGTTCGTAATTGAGATTGTTATCTCTCTTGAATTTTGTGATAATGGCGTCTTTCAACTCTACATAACCATCAACTGGAGTATAGGAATTGTATCCTTCATTTACGGCATCAACTGCAGCGTTTTTTATGTAATCAGGTACTTTAAAGTCTGGTTCCCCCAAACTTAATCCTATAATGTCTTTTCCTGAAGCTCTTAATTCTCTGGCCTTTGCAGCCATTTCAAGGGTTGCGGAAGGAGTTACGCTGTTTATCCTATCCGATAGTTGGTTGCTCATTTTAATAGTAGAATTTCTAATATTGTAAGGCAGGTCTTTTGCCTAATTCCTTTAAATGTTTAAAATGCGAAATTATAGCTTTTCTAGTAGTTTTATATTCATTATAAGGCAAATTAAACTCCTTCGCAGTTTGTTTAACAATTTTGGAAATTTTTGTGTAATGAACATGACTAATGTTGGGAAAAATGTGATGTTCAACCTGATGGTTCAATCCTCCCGTAAACCAATTTACAATCTTGTTTTTAGTGCCAAAATTTACAGTGGTAAATAATTGGTGAATCGCCCATGTGTTTTTCATCGTACCATTCTCATCTGGCAAAGGGGTATCTGCTTCATCTACTACATGTGCCAATTGAAAAACAACACTTAAAATTACTCCGGCGACATAATGCATTATGAAAAATCCTAATAGAATCTTCCACCAGGCAATATCTAAAATAAGCATTGGCAAAACAATCCAGATCGTAACATAGAGTGTTTTGGTGATGACCAACGTACTCCAATTAACAACAGGATTTGGGAATTTACCAAAAGACAGTTTCCTTTTCATATACCGGTACATTTGTTGAAAATCAGTGGTAATTGCCCAGTTGAATGTTAAGAGTCCATATAGGAAAATGGAGTAAAAATGTTGAAATTTATGATGTTTTCTCCATTCAGCATGCTTTGAAAAGCGTAAAATCCGACCTGCTTCCAAATCTTCATCATGATTATGAATATTGGTATAGGTATGATGTAGAACGTTGTGTTGAACTTGCCAGTTGTAAACATTTCCAGCAAGAATATAAATACTACCGCCCATTATCTTATTGATCCATTTTCTTGAGGAATATGAACCATGATTTCCATCATGCATTACATTCATACCAACTCCCGCCATACCCACACCCATGACTATGGTTAATAATAGATTGGCCCAATTAGGAAGACCAAGGGTTAAGATCAAAAAATAAGGAGTTAGGAAAAGAGCAAACATTACTATTGTTTTCAAATGCAATCGCCAGTCTCCAGTTTTTTCTTTGTGATTTTCTTTGAAATAATTATTCACCCGTTTATTCAAGGTCTTAAAAAACTGGGTCGAATCTTTTCTAGAAAATCTTATGGGTTTGGTTTCCATCTTATAAAATTTTTGTAAATATACGGCAATAACTTCTGTCCTTTATGGTCAAGCCTGCATTTAGTGAATAAACATAATTGATTTCGAATATGCTATTTTTGCCAAATACAAAGGTAAGAATGAAAGCTGAATTAGTATTTAAATATTTTCCCAATTTATCTGAAGCCCAAAAAACCCAGTTTATTCGTTTAGAAGAGCTTTACAAGGACTGGAATCTGAAAATTAATGTAGTATCCCGAAAAGATATTGATGAGTTGTACTTGCGACATGTCTTGCATTCACTTGGAATCGCCAAAATTCAGGAGTTTAAACCTGGTGCTTCAATATTGGATGTTGGAACTGGAGGGGGATTTCCAGGTATACCTTTGGCCATATTGTTTCCGGAAGCTGATTTTACACTTGTAGATTCTATTGGTAAAAAAGTAAAGGTGGTCCAAGAGGTTGTTGAAGGCCTGGGAATTGAAAATGTAACCTCAATCAATAGTAGGGTTGAGGAGGTTAATGGCCGATACGATTTTATTGTAAGTAGGGCGGTGGCCGCAATGCCAACATTTGTGCATTGGGTAAAAGGAAAAATAAAGAAAGAATCAGTTCATGATAGAAGAAATGGAATACTTTACCTAAAAGGAGGGGATTTGTCGGAAGAACTTAAAGACTATAAAAATGCGCAGACATATGACTTGCCCGCCTATTTCACGGAGGACTTTTTTGAAACGAAAAAAGTCGTGTATTTACCTTTGAAATATAAAGGATAAATTCCTAGATACTCAACATTGAATTAAATGAATGTCTGCAATTTTCGGCATATTTCTTTACATATTTTTGTACCCTGTTAAGATAAGAGAACATGCTTGTCATTGAGGTGTTTTCGTTGTTGTTTTCTTCAGTCATAATAGTTTTTTGAAAGATTTCAAAAGATGTAAATCACTATAAATTTACAATTAATTAACGTTAAATTTACATAGATATTGTATTAAATGCAAATTTGAAGCTCTCAAGTTTTTGAAAATGAGCATTTTATACTAAAATAGTCAGATGCATAGTATAATTATAGATCTCATGGAAATATAAAAAAAAGCCTGCACTCCTAGAGGAGTACAGGCGCGTAAACAATTAGTGTTTGTCCTATCCTAAGAATGGATATTTATAATCAACAGGAGTTACAAATGTCTCCTTGATCAATCGTGGTGAAACCCATCTTAATAAGTTTTGGGCTGAACCTGCTTTATCGTTTGTTCCCGAAGCGCGAGCTCCACCAAATGGTTGCTGACCAACAACAGCGCCAGTAGGTTTATCATTAATATAGAAGTTTCCTGCACAATTTTGCAAAGCCTTGGTTGCTTCTTCTATGGCATATCGATCAGTAGATAAAACAGCTCCTGTTAAAGCATACTCTGATGTGCTATCGATTAACTTTAATGTATCGGACCAATCTTTATCATCATATACATAAACCGTAACCACAGGTCCAAATAGTTCGGTTTCCATAGTGGTGTAATTTGGGTCTGTTGTTAATATCACTGTAGGTTCAACAAAATAACCTTTTGATTTGTCATAATTACCACCAACAACGATTTCGGCATTTTTGTCATTTTTGGCTTGGTCTATATACTTTGTGAGCTTATCAAATGATCCTTCGTGTATTACCGCTGTAATAAAGTTGCTCATGTCTTCTGGAGAGCCAGGTTTGTTAAATGTAGCAACATCTTTTTTAACTAAGTCCAAAATTTCTTTTGCATTTGACTTTGGTAAATATACCCTTGATGCTGCACTGCATTTTTGCCCTTGAAATTCAAAAGCACCTCTCTCAATCGCGGTAGCGACTTGCTGTGTGATTGCGGTTGGGTGTGCAAGAATAAAATCTTTTCCGCCTGTTTCCCCAACTATCCTAGGATAGGTCTTGTAATTATGAATGTTGGTGCCAATCTGTTTCCATAACTCTTTGAAAACGTGGGTTGACCCTGTAAAGTGAATGCCAGAAAAATCAGGGCTGTCCAAAACGGTTTTGGTAATCATTACGGGGTCTCCATAAACAACGTTGATAACTCCATCTGGGAGACCAGCTTCCTTAAAAACATCTATAATTACTTTCGCGGAGAATATTTGACTATCACTAGGTTTCCAAACTACAACATTACCCATCATTGCTGCACTGGCCGGTAAGTTACCTGCAATTGCCGTAAAGTTGAAAGGTGTAATTGCATATACAAAACCTTCCAATGGCCTGTATTCAACACGGTTCCAAATTCCTTCAGCAGAATCGGGTTGTTCTTCATAAATCTGCGACATGTATTCCACATTAAAACGTAGAAAATCTATGAATTCACAAGCTGCATCTATTTCAGCTTGATGTATTGTTTTTGATTGGGCAATCATCGTTGCAGCATTGATTTTTGCCCTATAGGGTCCAGCAATCAATTCCGCCGCTTTTAAGAAAATTGCGGCTCTTTGTTCCCATGATAAATTTGCCCAGGCATCCCTGGAGTCAAGTGCATTTTTAATAGCCTTTGAAACATGTTCTTTTTCAGCCAAATGATATTGACCGACAATATGTTTATGGTCGTGTGGAGGAGACATTGGCTTTGTATTTCCTGTCTTTATTGCCTCACTTCCAATATAAAAAGGAATATCTACTTTTCCATTAAAATATGTTTTGTATTGCTCTAATACTTCCTTTCTTTCCGGACTGTCTGGAGCATAACTTTTGATAGGCTCATTGATAGCAGTTGGTACCTGAAAAAAACCTTTACCCATAGTTGTAATTTTAAATTAAAAAACTGACCAAAGGTACAGAATTGGTAAAGGATAAAAAACTAAAAATAAGTGAAAAGAAAAATCTTAATTCAGTGCAAAAGGGGCGCTGAATCTGAAGGTAGGAATGTACACCCTAAAACTATCCGAAGAATTTAGTTTTACCATATTATAGTGGCCTTTCATTGCACCTACAGGGGAACATAACAAACAACCAGAATTATAAGTGTGGGACTCGCCAGGTTTGATTACCGGTTTTTTGCCAATAACCCCTTCACCATCCAACATTTCGGTTTCATTGAGCGAATCATAAATCTGCCAATGACGAGAGGTTAATTGAACTGAATCTTTACTTTGATTTTCAATAGTGATGGTATAGCCAAATGCGAAATGCATCTTGTAATTCTTAAAAAAAGTACCTTCAAAACTGGTCTTTACTGATATTTTTATCCCCTTCGTAACTTGTGTTATCATGCGCATCCTAGTAAGTGATTAAGCTTCCAGCGAATAGTAGGATTACTGAAATGCCTGCTAAAATAAAAAAAATCGTATTAAGAAATAGGTATTTAATTATTGTTTTAAAAGTTCCTTGATTATAGAATTTTTTCATGGACAAAAACAGATAGGTTGAAAAAATGGTAATGAAAATCCAACCGCTATTTACATTAAAAATCGAATTCACTAAGAAACTAATAATGAGCAAGATAAATAACAAAGATTGATTATGGAAGCTAAAGATGAGATGATCGGTGTAATTATATTTTTTTCTGATGTATGCCAGCCAAATGAATATAGCGAACACTGGTAAAAAGAAAAATGTTGTAAACGGGAGTTTGGAAATAAGGTCATTTGTAAACGAACCAGGTTGTCTCGAAAATTTAGAAACACTACCAGAAGTATTAAAGATTATTCTATTTTCTCTAGTTTCAGGAATTCCATATTTTTCTTTTAATTCACTAAATCTTCTTAAGTTTCTTTCTTTTATTAAAAGAGTCAAAACTTCAAATTTTTCTGGAATTCTTTTTTTAAATGTGCTGTTTTTGTTTTTTTTAAAATGAAATTCGGGGTTGCTCAATAGAGTTGAGTCTCTACTTTTTTTTAAGTCGGTAGCTTTTTTGATTTCTGTATTAAGTTTTAACGAATCCATTACATCCTGCAGCTGGTTCTGCTGTTCTTCATCTCCAAAATTAAAACTAAGAGTGCCATTTTCATCCAAATAATCTGATGTCTGAGTTGTCGACCCAAATTTGTCCCACTCAGCAAAATCGTTATCATAGCTTATCATTAGAAAATAAATGATCGCCAAACTCAATAAAAACCGAAATGGATTGGTGTAAGAAACCCTTTTGCCATTTATATAGTCTTTTGTGATTTTACCGGGAAACCACAACAATGCGACAAGGGTTTTCAGTAATTTTGAGTCATAGGATATTAGGGTGGAAAAAAACTCATCGAAAAAATCCTTTAAAGTTAATTTCTTGGTGCTGTTCGCTTGAGAACAATTAGGACAATACTTGTCACTAATGTCCAAAGGATGACCACAGTTTTTGCATTCCGTGCCTCTATGTTTTAATTGGTATCTACCCTTTGTGTAAGAAACTAACTTGTTGTGCATATTTTATTCCCAAAGGGTTAAATATACACTAATTGCTTATATTTTGTGAGTTGGCAGACCCTACACCGATTATGCTATCATAGAGGTCACCAAAATTTCGATAGTAGACGAGTATTGTATAAGTGTTTTCTGTAAAATGAAAATTACCGGAGATTGTATTGAGGTCTATTTGTTCGCTCCCTCGTTGAATAACATATTTATAATTATAAAAACCTTGTTTCATTTTTACAGTGCCTTCCATCATACCATTCTTTTCATTATAGATCATCTTGTTTTCATTTGTGAAAGCATAATTATTATGTTTCCCATAAACATATACATCATCTAACCCAATGGCATCTGAATAGGGTAGGCTAAAATGAACATTGGTGTACTCGGCTTCCCGCGACACATCAGTACCCTGTAATGTTCGCACAACAAAATCACCATTTATATCTGGGAAGTAGGTATAGGGTCTATTTGCTCTAATCCGGTTTGAAAATAAATAATGATTGTATAGCTCTCCTATTTCTATATGGGAAATGGCCGAACTTGGAGCTCGCAAATCTTTTGTGTCAAAATTCAAATATTCATTACCTCCAAAAAAACTGGTTTCCTTATCATATTTATAGACTAGTTCACTGCCTAGCGTAAATTGGGGCTTAATATTAAAAACAGCTGTAGGCCAATGATAATTCTGTAATAAGGCAACCTTAACTTCTTTCTTGGGGTTGACCAATCTAAAATTCCCAGCATTAATATTAAATTGGACTACTTGTTTTTCGTTCAAGTATTCGAAATCACGCGAGCGCTTTATAATACCTCCTACTTTAACCAAATCTTTATATACTACAAACTTTCTGGAAAACTGTAATTCGTAACTACTGTTGTAAATTTCAAGTAGATAGTTTCCGCTAACCTTTAATCGAACATTGCTGTTCGGAATGGTTAGTTTATAATTGGAATAGGATTGTAAAGTTGAATAACTGTTTTCATAATCCAATATTCTTTGGTTGTCAATACCACTTAGATATTGTGATTTTAATAATCTTGATGGTGACCAATCGTAATCACAATGAACTATTTTGTAGTAATAATCCTGTTCATTTGCCAAGAGGTCATCAAACTCCAAAAAGATGGGTTCGCCTATCTCAACAATTGGAAATTGATCTTCTTTTTCGCCTTTGAAAATGACCGACTTAATATGCTCTGGTGGATTTACTTCCTCCTGGACTTGACTTAGTCCGGTTGATGCAAAAAGCAAGAACATTAGTTGTGTAAGAAAAAGGCGCATTTATAGTTAAATTTTCCGGTAAAGGTAAACAAAAACCATACCTAACAAATTTACATCGTTGTATTGCCCAAATTTATAGTCGATAATTATGAATACTTTCTATTAAATGCTATTTTTGCCCGAAATTTTGTTAACCTAAGGTCTACAATAATATGTCTAAAGACATTCGAATAAGAAAGGGGTTGAACATTAACCTTGTAGGTGCTGCTGAACAAACGACTTCAAAAGCGGTATTAAGCAATGTTTATGCTATAAATCTTGAAGATTTTCATGGCATAACTCCAAAAATGCTAGTTAAACAAGGTGCCGAGGTAAAAGCTGGCCAGCCTTTATTTTATAATAAGAACTGTGAGGAAATGATGTTCGTTTCCCCGGTGAGTGGCGAGCTTGTTGAAATCGTTCGTGGTGCTAGGAGAAGAATTATTACCTTAAAAATTCTGGCAGATAAAACACAAACCGATACCGACAACGGTATTTTTAATATAGAAAATGCTTCCTCAAAAGAAGTTAAGGCACATTTGTTGAAATCTGGGTGTTGGCCATTTGTAAAACAAAGACCATATGATATTATTGCAAATCCTGATGCAAATCCAAAAGCAATTTTCGTTTCAGGATATACAACAGCACCTTTAGCGGCATATAGCGATTATGTGCTTCAAGGAAAAGAGAATGAACTTCAAGCGGCTATTACGGCTTTAGGAAAAATGACACCTGGTAAGGTTCATGTTTCTGTTGCAAATTCTAATTCACCTTTGGCAGGATTAAAAGGAATAGAGCTTCATAAAGTTTCTGGTCCTCACCCTGCTGGTTTGGTAGGAACTCAAATTAACAAAATAGCCCCTATCAATAAAGGTGAGGTTGTTTGGACGGTTTCTCCTCAAGATTTGGTGATAATGGGTGAACTGCTTTTGACCGGGAAATTCAATTCAGAACGTGTTGTTGCCTTGGTGGGCTCCTCAGTAAAGGATCCAAAATATTTCACAACAAAAATCGGAACGGAGATATCTACCTTCCTGTATGGAAGTGGCGTGAACGGTGAGAACTTTAGAGTAATCAATGGTGATGTTCTAACAGGCTCAAAAACCAGACCTGATGGGTATTTAGGTTATTATAACAATACCGTTACCGCTATTCCAGAAGGAGATGACTATGAACTGTTTGGTTGGAACAAACCAATTTTCAATAAAATATCTACTACAAGAGCAATGACCTTTTCTTGGTTACAACCTAAGAAAAAATACGATCTTACAACAAACACCAATGGTGAACACAGGGCATTTGTTGTAACAGGGCAATATGAAGAAGTTTTTCCAATGGATATTTTTCCCATGCAATTATTAAAAGCATGTATGGTAAAAGATCTTGATGAGATGGAACAATTGGGACTATATGAAGTGGCTCCTGAGGATTTTTCATTAACTGAATTTATTTGCATTTCAAAACAACCTCACCAACAGATTATTCGAGAAGGGTTGGATTTATTACAAAAAGAAATAGGCTAAAAGATGAGTGATAAAAGATTGACTCTTAAGAAAAGGCTTCACATACTAAAGCACCATTTTAGGGATAAGAAGATGGCACCTGCATTCAATGCGTTCCATACATTCTTGTTCGCACCGGATGAAACAACACATTCCGGTTCCCATGTGAGAGGTGCGGATGATTTAAAGCGTACAATGAACACAGTGATATTGGCCTTGGTTCCGGTATTGTTGTTTTCTATGTTCAATGCTGGGTATCAACATTTTTCAGCGATAAACGGTTTTCCGTCGGAATTTTCGCTTATGGAACATTTCCTTACTTGGGATAATTTCTGGATAGGAATAGTAAAGGTATTACCATTATTGGTGGTTTCTTACGGAGTTGGACTTGGCGTTGAATTCATTTTTGCCGTGATAAAAGGTCATGAGGTTGAAGAAGGGTATTTGGTCACAGGTATGTTGGTTCCTCTAATAGTACCTATTGATACACCTTTATGGATGTTGGCCGTTGCCGTAGTATTCGGTGTGGTAATTGGTAAAGAGGTTTTTGGTGGTACCGGAATGAATATCTTAAATCCTGCATTGACTATTAGGGCCTTTTTGTTCTTCGCTTACCCAACTTGGATGAGTGGGGATAAGGTTTGGGTTCATGAAGCTGTTGATAGGGCAGGAACTGCCGATGCTATTTCAGGTGAAACGGTATTGGGATTTTTGGCGCAGAACAAAGGTGCTGAAATGACCTATTCCACTATGGATATGTTTTATGGTTTTATTCCAGGATCCGTGGGTGAAACTTCAGCATTGTTAATCCTTTTAGGTGGTCTGTTTTTGATATTCAGTAAAATAGCTAGTTGGAGAATTATGCTTAGTGCAGTTATTGGCTCTTTGGTTATGGGCTTGGTTTTCAATCTTGTGGTTGATGCTGAAATTATTACTGAAACCAGTAAGTTCTACGGGCTAATGAGCTTTGATTATTGGAAACATTTATTGGTGGGTGGTTTGGCCTTTGGTATTGTGTATATGGCCACCGATCCCGTTACTGGAGCACAGACTAATAGAGGAAAATGGATATACGGATTTTTAATCGGGTTTATTTCGGTAATGATACGTGTTTTCAATCCAGCTTACCCAGAGGGGGTTTTCTTGGCAATCTTATTAATGAACGTGTTCGCACCAACTATTGATCACTATGTTGTTCAAGGTAATGTGAAAAAGCGTTTAAAACGACTTAAGAATGCTACGATTTTACCGAAGGATTCGGAAAGTAAAGCAGAAGAATTAAAAGCAGAAACAGTTTAATCATGGCAATTAATACAGACAAGAATAGTTACACAGTGATTTTTGCGGCCGTAATGGTTGTTATTGTTGGTACGGTTTTGGCCTTTTTGGCTTCCTCTTTGAGCGATAAGATCAAAGAAAATGAACGCTTGGAAAAACAGCAGAACATTCTTTATGCCATGGGTATAAATGAAAATGAAGGTGAAGGCAGTGTAAGTTTTATTCCTACAGATAAGGTGGCAGGAGAGTTCACTAAATATATTAAGGCGCAATTGATTATTGAAGGTGATAAGATTACCAAAGACGATCAGGCTTATTTAATAGATTTAAAAAAACAGGCTACAGCTGCAAAAAATGGTGAGACTAGAAAATTGCCGTTGTTCGTTGGAAATAAAGATGGTGCCGATTTCTATATTATTCCTATGAGAGGTAAAGGACTTTGGGATGCCATTTGGGGCTTTGTTGCTTTAGATGATGATATGGTAGTGCAGGGAGTTTATTTTGACCATGCTGCTGAAACACCAGGGTTAGGGGCAAATATTAAACAACGTTACTTCATGGATGATTTTACTGGCGAATCAATTCTTTCTGGCACCCAGTATGAAGGTATTGCTGTTGCAAAAGGAAATAATGACCCTTTGAATGAAATTAAGGATGATAATGAAGTTGATGCACTTGCTGGAGCTACAATTACAGGAAACGGAGTTTCTGATATGATTCGTGAGAGTGTTAATCTTTATAAGGACTATTTAGAAACGATTAGAGTTAAATAATATGGCGCTACTATCAAAAAAAGATGCAAATCTGATCTTAGATCCACTTGCAGATAATAACCCGATTACCATTCAGGTTTTAGGAATATGTTCGGCTTTGGCGATTACCGCTGAATTGAAAGCTTCAGTAGTAATGGCAATATCGGTGCTATTTGTATTGGGTATTGGGAATGTGGTCATTTCATTGATGAGGAATATTATCCCATCAAAAATTAGGATTATCGTACAGTTGATTGTTGTGGCAACTCTTGTGATCATAGTTGATCAGGTATTAAAAGCATTTGCTTATGAGTTAAGTAAAACCTTATCGGTGTTCGTTGGGCTGATTATTACCAATTGTATTATTATGGGTCGTTTTGAGGCCTTTGCCTTGGCCAATGGCCCTTGGAAATCATTTTTAGATGGTATAGGTAACTCTCTTGGTTACGGTGTTATTTTAATAATCGTAGGTTTCTTTAGAGAACTTCTAGGTTCAGGAACTTTGTTCGGTTACCCAGTTTTAGGAAACCCGATAACAAAAACAGGTTTGTACGCTACTGGATATGAAAATAATGGATTCATGATTATTCCTCCTGCTGCACTTATAGTGGTTGGTATTATTATATGGATTCAACGTTCAAGAAATAAGGCATTAATAGAAGACAACTAATAGTTATTTAAAGAAAATATCATGTTAGAGCATATAGAATTATTTTTTAGATCCATATTTATTGATAATATGGTATTTGCAGTGTTTTTAGGAATGTGTTCCTATTTAGCTGTATCGAAAAAAGTAGCCACCGCTGTTGGTTTAGGTGCTGCCGTAATATTCGTTTTGGCTGTGACCGTTCCATTGAACTGGTTATTAGATCAATATTTATTACGCGATGGTGCATTGGCCTGGTTAGGACCTGAATATGCCGATTATAACCTTAGCTTCTTATCTTTTATTCTCTTTATAGCCACCATTGCTACAATGGTTCAATTGGTAGAGATTGTTGTTGAGAAATTCTCACCTTCATTATATAACTCTTTAGGTATATTCTTGCCATTGATTGCTGTAAACTGTGCTATCTTGGGAGGGTCTCTATTTATGCAATCCAGGGAAATCGCTTCATTGGGATTAGCCTTTAATTATGGTGTTAGTTCTGGTATTGGATGGTTTCTGGCAATTTTGGCAATCGCCGCAATTCGCGAAAAAATCAGGTATTCAAATGTCCCTGCTCCTTTGAGAGGCCTTGGTATCACTTTTATTATTACTGGCTTGATGGGAATAGGTTTTCAGAGTTTTGGTGGAATGTTGACAGGTGGAGGCGAAGAAGCTGCACCGGTTAAAGAAAAAACCACTGCGGAGAAGCTTGAAAAGGTTGATAAAAAAGAAAATAATAAAGAGATTGATGAAAAAGAGATCTCATATAATGACGCTATAAACAAGTAAAAATGATTTTAGCTACAAGTACAGGCGGAACAATTTTAATAACGGTAATATCTTTCCTGATTCTTTTATTGGCGTTGGTCGCACTTTTGTTATTCACAAAAGAAAAACTATCTCCTTCAGGACCGGTTACCATTACAATTAATGGAGAAAAGAAAGTTGAAGTAAGCTCAGGTGGATCATTACTTTCAACTTTAGGAAACCAAAAAATATTTCTTCCTTCGGCTTGCGGAGGCGGTGGTACCTGTATCCAGTGCGAATGCCATGTACTCGAAGGTGGTGGTGAAGCATTACCTACTGAGACACCCCATTTTTCGAAAAGGGAGTTAAATGAAGGAGCTCGTTTGGCGTGCCAGGTAAAAGTAAAACAGGATATGAATATTACCATTCCTGAAGAAGTATTCGGAATCAAAAAATGGGAGGGCACTGTAGTTCGAAACTACAATGTGGCTTCTTTTATAAAAGAGTTCGTTGTTGAAATCCCTGAAGATATGGGATATAAAGCGGGGGGGTATATTCAGATTGAAATTCCACCTTGTGAAATCAAGTATTCTGATATTGATATTACAGCGCATCCTGAAGAACATGAGACTCCTGATAAGTTTCAGGCGGAATGGGATAAATTCAACTTGTGGCCATTGGTAATGAAAAACCCTGAGACGGTAGAAAGAGCTTATTCAATGGCTTCTTTTCCAGCGGAGGGTAGAGAGATTATGTTGAATGTTCGTATTGCTACTCCACCTTGGGATAGATCTAAAAATGGATGGATGGATGTTAATCCTGGTGTAGCATCTTCTTACATTTTCGCACAAAAACCTGGTGACAAAGTTGTTATTTCTGGACCTTACGGTGAATTCTTCATCAATGAATCAGAATCTGAGATGTTATATGTTGGAGGTGGAGCAGGTATGGCGCCAATGCGGTCCCATTTATATCACTTGTTCAAAACACTTAGAACGAATAGAAAAGTGACATATTGGTACGGTGGGCGTTCTAAAAGAGAATTGTTCTACTTGGATCATTTCTATCAGTTAGAGAAAGAATTTTCAAATTTCAAATTTTATTTGGCACTTTCAGAGCCTATGGAAGAGGATAATTGGAAAGTTAAAGAAGATATAGATGCTCCTGGAGACGGTTTTGTAGGCTTTATACATAATTGTGTTATTGATAATTATTTGAGCAAACATGAGTCTCCTGAGGATATAGAATTGTATTTCTGTGGTCCACCGTTGATGAATAAAGCTGTTCAAAAAATGGGCGAGGACTTTGGTATCCCTGATGAGCATATTCGTTTTGACGATTTCGGCGGATAATTATACTATCATTATTGAATTGCGTAGCGGTTCTAAACAAAATATTGGCCGATATGATTTATATCGGCCTTTTTTGTATCCCTTTGATATATTATATGAGTACAATGAGACCACTTTCAGAACAGGAATTACATAACTTGGCTATGAACATCGTTGGTAAACAGTTGGAGGCGGAGGGTTATGAATTTATGGGAGTCAATAGTAAACCCAAAAAAAATCCACAGTTTGTCTGCTTGAAGGATAAAGAACTTCATTTTATTGTGGTTCGAAATGTTATTTTTCCAATGGATCCAAAAAAGTATGACACCGAATTAATGGACAAAATGAAGGATAACGCTCAAAAACATAATGGCAAAGTGTACTTTGCGGGGGTTGGGTTATATAATGCAATTGATCAAAGCCTACCCGTTTTGTTAAATGAAAAATATATAGTTGAATATGACGGACTCATTGAACTTTAGGGTAAAAGGGGTGTTTGTTCTTTTAATTTTAATTGCGATTTCCTGTAAATCGGGACCTGAAACTTATATCAAGAATTCTAATACCGGTGGCGCTTTAGGAACCTCCTACAGTATTATTTATTTGGCGGATAAGAAAATGGACCTTCAGATCCAGATTGATTCTGTTTTCAACGTAATGAACCAATCTCTGTCAACTTATGTTCCTTCTTCTGATATTTCCCAAATAAACCAAGGCAATTCAGAGGTACATGTGGATTATATGTTCCAAGAGGTATTTGAACTCTCGAAGGAGATATATGCGTCAACTGATGGTTATTTTGACCCAACTGTTGGCTCTTTGGTCAATGCCTGGGGATTTGGCCCTGGCGAAAAAGTAACAATGGATAGCACTAAGGTTGACAGCCTTATGACTTTTGTGGGTTTTGATAAAGTTCTAATGAATGAATCGGGGCAAGTAGAAAAAGAATCACCTAATGTTTATATGGATTTTAATGCTATAGCCAAAGGCTATGCAATTGATCGATTGGCTAAATTAATGGATGCTAGAGGTATAGAAAATTACCTTTTGGAGGTTGGCGGTGAATTGGTTGCAAAAGGAGTAAATCAAATCAAACAAAAACCGTGGGTGGTTGGTATTGATGATCCTCAGGTAGAACAAGGTCGGCGTCTAAAAAAGCTTATTGAATTAAAGGATATGGCACTGGCATCATCTGGCAATTACCGCAAATTCAGAATAGATTCGATTACAGGTAAAAAATATGTGCATACGATTGATCCAAAGACCGGGTTTACGAAAAATGCAAGTACGTTGGGCGTTACAGTTCTAGCAAACACTTGCGCCAAAGCTGATGCTTACGCTACCGCATTCATGGCGATGGAACTTCAACTGGTCAAATCTACATTAACTGAACAAAAGGATTTGGAAGCTTATGTAATTTACCTAGACGATGCGGGAGAAACCAAAGAATTCATGACCGAAGGATTTGAGAAAGTGGTACTGGATTAGACTTTTTTGACCAAGGGAATGATTTCACCTATTGCCAATCGATAAAGGTCTATTTCATCTAATGAAAGGGCGGCTGTATAATCTATTTCATCAACTTCAAAACCAACAGTCTTTAGCTTGTTAAAATAGTCTCTTCCATAGATCCGAACATGGTCATACTGACCAAAAATCTTTGCTCTTTCCTTTTTATCGGTAATTGAATCATCTTCGAAGGTATACTCTCTTTTCAAATCCTGTGGAATTTGAAATACGCCCCAGCCTTTTGGTTTCAATATGCGGTATAACTCTTCCATAGCTTTTTTATCATCAGGAATATGTTCTAAAACATGATTGCAAAAGATGACATCAAAAGTGTTATCCTTAAACGGAAGATTACAAATGTCTGCTTGTACATCCGCCAATGGTGAATCTAAATCGGTTGTGGTATATGTAATATTTTTTAGCTTTTTAAAACGATTGTAAAACGCCTGTTCTGGAGCAAAATGCAATACATTTAATTGGGCAGAAAAGAAATCAGTTTTATTTCTAAGGAATAACCAAAGCAATCTATGACGCTCCAACGATAGGGTAGAAGGGGAAAGTACATTGTCTCTGGGACTTTCATAACCATATGGTAAAAAGGTTCTAAAACTCTTGCCATCTATTGGGTCTGTGTATTTACTTCCTTTTAACAATAGGGCCATTACGGGCCTTATCCAATAACTGAGCTTTATCAGTATAGGTCTTGGGATTAGATTCAAGAAATATTTAAAAAGCTTTTTCATATGGCCGTTCCTGCTATTCACAGGAATCTACGATTCAGTGCTAAAGTTGAATTTTCTTTTGTCGAAATTCATCCTCTTCATCACTTTCAATCCCTAGTGCTTTATAAATATATTGAAAAGTGGAAAGTAATTCTGGTTTGCCGTTTATAATCGCAATATTATGCTCGAAATGGGCACTTGGTTTTCCATCAGCTGTAAGTATGGTCCAACCATCTTTCAATTGTTTGATTCGCTTTGTACCCATATTTATCATTGGCTCAATGGCCACAACCAAACCTTCCATGAACTTTTTACCTCTTCCACGTCTACCGTAATTAGGCATTTCAGGACCTTCATGAAGTTTGGTTCCCAATCCATGTCCGACCAATTCCCGAACGACACCGTAGCCATAACTTTCACAATAATTTTGAATGGCATATGCGACATCACCAACCCGATTTCCAGATTTGAACTGGCGAATTCCTAGGTAAAGAGACTCTTTTGTGACCTGTAACAATTTCTTGGTTTCAGGTGCCACTTCACCAACTTCGAAAGTATAAGCGTGGTCACCATAAAATCCATTTTTTAATGCTCCACAATCTACAGAGATAATATCACCATCTTTCAAGGGTTCATTCGTGGGAATGCCATGAACCACTTGTTCATTGGGGCTCATGTTCAATGTGTTGGGAAAGTCGTACATACCCAAAAACCCTGGTTCCGCACCTTGTTCCCTAATGAATTCCTCGGCCAACTTATCTAGAAAAAGAGCATTTACCCCTGGTTTTATTTCAGAAGCAAGCATACCTAAAGTCTTAGAAACAACTAAGGCGCTTTCGCGCATTAGCTCAATCTCTTCAGATGTTTTGATTTTTATCATAGCTGGCAAAGGTAAAACAATCTTGTAGATTTACTAAATCAAGGACTTTCCGGTCATAGCTTTAGGTTGTTCAATTCCAATCAATTCTAAAATTGTTGGAGCAACATCACCCAATACCCCGTCTTTAATCTCTTTTAAATTTTTATCTATTAAAATTACAGGAACAGGATTAGTTGTATGTGCCGTATGAGGTGAACCGTCTGGATTGATCATAGTTTCGCAATTACCGTGATCAGCAATTAATAGGGTAGAGTATCCGTTCTCTAACCCAGTTTCTACCACATCTTTTACACAGATATCCACGGCTTCACAAGCTTTTATAGCTGCTTCCATAATACCTGTATGTCCTACCATATCACCATTTGCAAAATTAAGGCAAACAAAATCTGCCTCTTGCTTTTTTAAATCCTCAACTAAAGCATCTCTTAATTCATAAGCACTCATTTCTGGCTTTAGGTCATAAGTTGCTACTTTGGGAGAATTTCTTAAAATTCTGCTTTCACCTTCAAATGGTTCTTCTTGACCACCTGAGAAAAAGAAAGTTACATGCGGATATTTTTCCGTTTCGGCTATTCTAATTTGCTTTTTACCTGCCTTAGATAAAACTTCGCCAATGGTTTCAGTTATATTGTCCTTATTGAATATTACATTAATACCTTTAAAACTATCATCATAATTAGTCATAGTAACATAATGCAATGATAATTTTTTAGTGTTGTCTTCAGGGAAATCGTTTTGAGATAACATATTGGTTAACTCTCTACCACGATCTGTTCTAAAGTTGAAAAAGATAATTACATCATCTTCTTCAACGATTCCATTCTTATCGGCCACTAAAGGTTTGATAAATTCATCGGTAACATCATTGGCATAGCTCGATTTTAAGCTATTGACAACATTATCCGTCAATTGCCCATCACCATTGACAATAACATCATAAGCAAGTTTTACCCTTTCCCAACGATTATCACGATCCATGGCATAGTAACGACCTGTAACTGTGGCAATTTTCCCAGTAGTTTTCGCCATATGGTCTTCTAAGTCGGCAACAAATGAAGCGCCTGATTTGGGATCCACATCTCTTCCATCAGTAAAAGCATGTACATAAACGTTGTCAAGGTTATTATCCTTGGCAGCACTTAATAACCCCTTTAAATGGTTTATGTGAGAGTGTACTCCACCGTTACTCAATAGTCCTAAGAAATGAACTTTCTTATTATTGGCCTTGGCATAGTCAAAAGCATCAACCAATACTTTTTCATCTTTTAATGTGTTGTTTTCAATGGCAAGATTGATTCTTGTTAGTTCTTGATAAACAATTCTTCCGGCACCTAAATTCATATGCCCAACTTCACTATTTCCCATTTGACCATCGGGTAAGCCAACATTTAAACCGTCTGTACGTAAGGCAGCATTTGGGTATTTAGAGTATAAAGCGTCTATATATGGTGTTTTGGCATTATCAATTGCCGAAACTTTAGGGTCAGGAGATGTTCCCCAACCATCCAATATCATAAGAATTACTTTCTTGTTCATAGTAACATTATTTAAAAGTGCAAAAATACTACCTAAAGCCAAGGTAATCTACTTATTAGGACGGCTTTTTTGACATTAACGCGCGAAAGTATAGGTAAATGCAAAACAGGCAACTTGTTAAAATTTAGTTATTTAACAGTTAATGCTGAAACATATTTATATAGACATAGTCTATATTTATATAATCAAGAATTATTCATCAATCAAGACTGAACCTGTTTCAGTCGTAAAATCAATCATCATGAGAAAAACAATGTTAATTGTAGCCGCAGCAATGATGCTGACGGTTACGTATGCGTCTGCCGAAGTCTTACCTGTAAAGAACAATACGGTCGAGTTTAGCGTTTTATTGAAAAAAGGAACTGTAAGTACTTTTTGTAAAGCAGTAATGCAAGGGGATATTGGAACCGTAAAAAGATTAATTGAGCTAGGTGAAGATGTCAATAAAAAATCCCTGGGAATGACACCAGCTATCTTTGCCGCTAGATACAATAAGGCAGAGATATTAAAGTTGTTGATTCAAAATGGTGCAGATATCAAAATACGGAGTGACAAGGGTTATTCTATTACCAAATATGCGGAATCTGCAAATGCCAAAGATGCTCTCATGGTAATTAATGCGGAGTTGGGCAGTTGAACAGTTGTTTCAATGTTTAGACAAAAAAACCCATCATTTCGTGATGGGTTTTTTAATGAGTTTTACTCACTTCAGATTGTGTTCATGTAAAAGAGTGAATAGAAAAGTCTAAAATTCGAAACCTGTAAACGCCCTATACATAAATGCATAAACCGCCATCCCGAGCATCAAAACACAAAAAATGGAGTATCCTTTTAAGAGTAATACTACAAAACTTGGTTTGCAATTCTCGAATGCTTCAGTGTAAATGTTCTTAAAATGTAAAAGTGTTCCCATATAGTTTTGTTTAAATAACTGTAAATCAAAGCTATAAGGGTTAAATTTGAGGCGGATAGAAGATTTGGTAGGGTGTCAAATATAGCAATTAATATTTGATATACATAGAATTTAACTTAAATTAGATTGTTACTGACCCTTGTATTTTGCGATGGCTTCCCTGATTTTCTCAATCCGGTTTTCAGGATCAGGATGAGAACTTTGGAATTCAGGAACTCTATTAGGTCCGGCAGCTGCCTTTAGAATTTTCATGACTTCTATCATTTCCGTTGGCTCATAACCAGAGTTTATCATAAACCAGACACCAAGTTCATCACTTTCCAGTTCATCACCACGGCCATTTTTTAAAAGGGTGTTTTGTCCAATACTCCCCACAATACCACCAGCATCTGCCCCAACTGTGGCACCCATGGTAACGGTCTGCCAAAAATTACTGTCCGCAATTCTTTCAGCCGAATGCCTGCCGATTACATGGCCAATTTCGTGTCCTAGAACTCCTGCCAATTGTGCTTCATTTAACTTTGAAAACAAGGCATAGGTTATAAAAATCTGTCCACCTGGTAGTGCAAATGCATTTATGGTCCGATCGTCCGCTAATAAATGAAAATCGTATTTATAAGGTGTGTTTCTGGCAATACTGTTATCCACCAACTTTTTGCCAACAAAGTCGACCAATGATTGTAAACGTTCATCTGGGTAAAGACCACCATGTTGCTGGGCCATTTCGGGAGCACTCTGCAAACCTATAGCAATTTCTTGCTCAGAGGTCATATTAATATTTTGTACCCGACCTGTATATGGGTTTTCTTCTTTGTTGTTACAGCGTTGAATGAAGGCAAAGGCAACTATAGCCAAACCAATGAAAATTCTAATTTTCCAGCTTCCTCTTCTCATAGTAAATGGTGTTCAGTGTTGCCACAATTTACAAAAAGACTTATAAAAGCTCAGGATTTATATCTAAAATATTGTTTTGGATATAATTTTTTATAAAACCGGTTGTAAAATGTTCGCTGCCGTACAACTCTTCTTGTCGTAGCAATTGTAAGATATTCAATCGTCTGTATGCAGTTAACATGGGAATTGAAATTGGGGCATAGCTGTAGTGCCAAGGTTCATATTTAAATCCCCTTCTTTTAGGTTCGTTTGTATACACCAAATAGTAACCAAAAGAATTACAGTTTTCATCCATCCATTTCTTAAGGTCTACAAATGGGCCTTCGGATTCAAATTTTTCAGGTACTAAAACATCACCAGTGGTTTTTCGGTACCCATCTATAATATCAATATCGGTACCCCAATGGTGTCTACTCGTACCAGGAATCGTCGAATACTCAATGATTTTATCAATAGCCTTCAATGGTGTCATACCATCGTCTTCGGTATAACGCATATATTTTCTTTCCCAAATCCCTTCTTGTCTGTAATAATTGCGATAGCTTGAAACAATTTTAAGGTCGATACCATCACTATACGCTGCTTTTTTCATTTTTAGAAAGGCATCGTGTGCTTCTTTTCGAAGGTTGATTCCTTCACCATAGAGCTGTATGTCTTCTTTGCCCATTAATTCAAGGACCGAATATTCATTTTCGTTTGGGAACACGAAAGAGGGCACCATTGTTAGTGCTAAACCGGAAATACTGCTTTTTTTTATAAATGACCTGCGTTTCATCTTATCATGAATTTTCTGGGTTATTCTATCTTAATTCAAGGTGGAATATCTCAATAACTTTGCCAATAATAAGAAATTCCATAACTACAACGGAAAATATTATGGATTGAATATAACGGAATTCCAATTTTTACACCAATTTATGAAAATAGTATTGTTTAGAAGCAAGTGCTAACCAATGCAAAATAGTATTTTCAATGTGGTACTAAATTGGTATAAATACTAAAAAGAATAAAAAAAAGATGAATAGAAAAAGTATGCCCCTTTACCATATTAGTTGGCTACCAACTATTAGGTCTTTGATCAATATTTAAGCATTTAATTATTTCTGAATATTGAAATTGTCTTAGTAAGGAAAATTGTAGCCAAATAGTTAGAGCGACAAATAAAAATATCCTTGGTGCTTAAGGTTCAGATCTTTCAGTTCAATTATATAGTAATATACCCCTTTTGGAAGCTTTTGATTGATTTTGTTGGTGTTTTTATTGGCAATACCATGGAATTCATTCTTGTAGTTCGTTTTTTCATAAACCAACCTTCCTGACCGGTTGAAGATTTTTAATTCATTATCAGGAGATCGCTCAATAATATCCAGGGCAAAATAGTCGTTGACACCATCACCGTTAGGTGTTAATGCGTAATTGCCTGGTTTATTTGTCTCTATATCAAATAAGAAGCCTAGCGTAAAGACTTCATAATTGTTTGCATTAAAGACGTTTGAGGTTACCACACCTTCATCTAAATTTCCTTCGAATTTCGAATTACCAAGATTATCCCATTGTTCATCTTTTTTATTCCAAGCGGTGACCATTACATTGTCAATTTTTTTTGTGGATGTGGATAGATTAGATTCTTCTTTCCAATTTAATGAGACCTGAACCATTCCCGAAGTCCCTAATTTCCAAAACTCTTCCGGGTGTATTGAGCCTAAAGTAATGTCCTTTTTAGTAAAGTCTTGGCCTGTGGAATAGCTACTGGGAAGGTCAGCACTTTCATGGTAATATTCGCACTTTGCGAAGAAAGTTTCATCAATGAATTTGATTGTCAAGGGTCTTAATATATCGTCATAACCTACTGGGAAGCTAAACTCTTTTTGATTTTCAACAGCGACATGTCCATCAATTTTTGAAAGGTTCATTTCACCATCATAGATGGCATTTTCAGAAAGCTTTACATACACATTTTTTTTGTCTCTCGAAGAGATGATATTCCCATAAATAAAGTTGAGGGAATTATCTATACCAATTGATACGTCTATATATAGATTGTTTTCGATAGCCATTTCAAAATCATAGAAGACTGGACTGGAAGTCCCAGAAACCAGAAGGTTAGTTGCATCATGGTAAAATCCAACTAGGCCTAGGTTCTTATCAAAACCAGCATCATTAATGAAGTCAGAATGAAAACCCATTGAACCATGATCATGCAATTGTAGACCCCCAAAGTTATGCACGGCCTGTTGACCTATAAGCTGTTGACTTATAAATAGTATTATTGTTAAGGATATAGATTTCAAAACGCTATTTTAATTTATTTATCATAAAACTTGAGGTTCCCGAACCATTAAATCTTACTTCTCCGGTATTGGCCTCCATAAAGGTGACAATTGTGATAACATCATTGACATTTAATTGTATAATTTCATTTAAATGTAAGCTTGATTCTTCGTGGTTATTAGTAAACCGAATATATCCAGTAGCACCCATTGCACCAACTGGGGCCCCATTTACAGCAATCCTTGCAGTGGTATTTGTCCTAGTTCTAGAATTATTGAAGATTCCCAATAAATATATGTTGGCCCTGATATCGTATCTGCCGGCTTCCTTAACTATAAGTGTATTTCCATTAACCTGATATAAACTTGTTCCTGCGTCCAGGTAATCCTGTGTTCCGAAAATAGGAACATTAGAATTATTGACATTGAGATTGGTACTAGTGTTGGAATTAGTCCATCGGCCACCATAATTTATTTTTGATTGATGCAGCACACCATCTGTGTCCGCTGTTATTACATTATCGTTATCCGTCGCATTTTCCAAAACCCGAATTCTAGCGCTGCCATTTACATCTAGTTGATTAGTGGGTGTATTGGTATTAATTCCGACTTGACCTCCATTTTCTAGAAACAAACGATAATCTGCGACGTTTGATTCAACAAAGTTTAACCCATTTTGTAATAAGTTCCAATGCCATTTGGGGGCACCTGTACTGTCTTCAAAAGCCAATACATCTACTCCGTTGGCCTTTATAACCATTGGGTGGTTATTAAAGACACTTGCTTGATTCACTAGCACTTGACCTCTATCCTTAACTAATCTTAATTTTTCAATATTATTGGATTTTAGAACAAAATCCTGAACATCTGTAGTTCCAATAAAGTCGGTACTGGAAGTTGTTCCAGAATTACCATTTGAATTCCAAGCACTGGATGCACTTTTTACACTTTCCCAAGTACTACCTGTATAGTGAAATATGCCATTGATTGATGTGTTATAGATTATTGATCCCACAACAGGGTTGTTAATTGATTGTATCTCCGTTGTTGTGGCATTTGTAAGACCTAATAGCAAGTTTCCGTCAATTTGGGCATAGCTGTTGCTGCCAAACAATACCAGAACAAATATGTATAGTTTTTCTTTCATTACATTATAGATCTAATATGGTAAACATAAACTCAGAATTGAACCTTGCTCTATCAGTGCCACCATTATCATTGTCTCCAATAATTACTTCAAAATTTGTAGATGTTTGATTGGAGTAGGAGATACCTGGGTCGTCGTTTCCGGCTCCACCTCTTCCTGGTTGCGTTAACTGAATAATATAGTTCGAATCAGATACTGTCCCAGGAGGTAATGTTACCTGATAGCGTCCAGTACTAATGCGCATTGCAGTAACACCTGAAGTAGCTCTAGTTACTGATCCGTTTGATGCAATTTTACCAAATGCCTTTATAGGACTTTCATAAAAAGCACCTCCATTTGTTCCCAAAGTAAGGCTATTGTTCGTTTCTGCTCCCACGACATTTGCAACTTGCTCTGTTGAGGTTTCATTGGTATAGGTGATAGTACCAGTTGAGGTATTCTGTACTAGATTAGTAGAGATATTTGTTGCGGGATCGCCCTGCGCTCCGGTTTCTCCCGTATCACCTTTTTCGCCTTGCAGCCCGACTTCTCCTTGGATTCCCTGTGCTCCGGTTTCACCTGTGTCACCTTTTTCACCTTGCGGTCCGGTTTCACCTTGAATCCCTTGTGCTCCGGTTTCCCCTGTCAGTCCAGTTTCACCCTGAATACCTTGCGGTCCGGTTTCCCCAGTGTCACCTTTTTCACCTTGCGGTCCAGTTTCGCCTTGGATTCCCTGAGCTCCAGTTTCCCCAGTGTCACCTTTTTCGCCTTGCGGTCCGGTTTCCCCTTGTATTCCCTGTGCTCCAGTTTCTCCTGTATCGCCTTTTTCACCTTGCGCTCCGGTTTCACCTTGCGGTCCTGTTGCTCCGGTTTCCCCTGTGTCGCCTTGCGGTCCGACTTCACCTTGTATTCCCTGCGCTCCGGTTTCCCCCTGAATTCCCTGTGCTCCAGTTTCACCCGTGTCGCCTTTTTCGCCTTGCGGTCCGACTTCACCTTGTATTCCTTGGTCTCCAGTTTCTCCTGTATCACCTTTTTCACCTTGCGGTCCGGTTTCACCCTGAATTCCTTGTGCTCCAGTTTCACCCTGAATACCTTGTGCTCCGGTTTCCCCCGTGTCGCCTTTTTCGCCTTGCGGTCCGGTTTCACCCTGAATACCTTGGTCTCCAGTTTCTCCTGTATCACCTTTTTCACCTTGCGGTCCGGTTTCACCCTGAATTCCTTGTGCTCCAGTTTCACCCTGAATACCTTGCGCTCCGGTTTCTCCTGTCTCGCCTTTCTCTCCTTGAATTCCCTGCTCACCGTTGGGACCTGTCAATCCAGTTTCCCCTTGTATTCCCTGTGCTCCAGTTTCCCCTGTGTCACCTTTTTCGCCTTGCGGTCCGGTTTCACCTTGAATCCCTTGTACTCCGGTTTCACCCGTGTCGCCTTTTTCACCTTGCGGTCCAGTTTCCCCTTGTATTCCTTGGTCTCCAGTTTCTCCTGTATCACCTTTTTCACCTAGCGGTCCAGTTTCACCTTGCGGTCCGACTTCACCTTGGATTCCCTGTGCTCCGGTTTCACCTTGTATTCCCTGTGCTCCAGTTTCCCCTGTTAGTCCAGTTTCACCCTGAATACCCTGCGCTCCGGTTTCCCCTGTGTCACCTTTTTCACCTTGCGGTCCAGTTTCACCTTGTATTCCTTGGTCTCCAGTTTCTCCTGTTTCACCTTTTTCACCTTGCGGTCCGGTTTCACCCTGAATTCCTTGTGCTCCAGTTTCACCCTGAATTCCCTGAGCTCCAGTTTCACCTGTGTCACCTTTTTCACCTTGCGGTCCAGTTTCACCTTGTATTCCTTGGTCTCCAGTTTCCCCTGTATCACCTTTTTCACCTTGCGGTCCAGTTTCACCTTGTATTCCCTGTGCTCCAGTTTCACCTGTGTCGCCTTTTTCGCCTTGCGGTCCGGTTTCACCTGTGTCGCCTTTTTCGCCTTGCGGTCCGGTTTCACCCTGAATTCCTTGTGCTCCAGTTTCACCCTGAATACCTTGGTCTCCAGTTTCTCCTGTATCACCTTTTTCACCTTGCGGTCCGGTTTCACCCTGAATACCTTGCGCTCCGGTTTCTCCTGTCTCGCCTTTCTCTCCTTGAATTCCCTGCTCACCGTTGGGACCTGTCAATCCAGTTTCCCCTTGTATTCCTTGGTCTCCAGTTTCTCCTGTATCACCTTTTTCACCTAGCGGTCCGACTTCACCTTGGATTCCCTGTGCTCCGGTTTCACCTTGTATTCCCTGTGCTCCGGTTTCACCTTGTATTCCTTGGTCTCCAGTTTCTCCTGTTTCACCTTTTTCACCTTGCGGTCCGGTTTCACCCTGAATTCCTTGTGCTCCAGTTTCACCCTGAATACCTTGTGCTCCGGTTTCCCCTGTGTCGCCTTGCGGTCCGGTTTCACCTTGGATCCCTTGTGCTCCTGTTTCACCTTTTTCACCTTGCGGTCCGGTTTCACCCTGAATTCCTTGTGCTCCAGTTTCACCCTGAATACCTTGTACTCCGGTTTCACCTTGTGGTCCGGTTTCACCCTGAATACCTTGGTCTCCAGTTTCTCCTGTCTCGCCTTTCTCTCCTTGAATTCCCTGCTCACCGTTGGGACCTGTCAATCCAGTTTCACCTTGTATTCCCTGTGCTCCAGTTTCCCCTGTGTCACCTTGCGGTCCGGTTTTCCCTGTGTCGCCTTGCGGTCCGGTTTCACCTTGTGGTCCGGTTTCACCCTGAATTCCCTGTGATCCGGTTTCACCCGTGTCGCCTTTTTCACCTTGCGGTCCGACTTTACCTTGTATTCCCTGTGCTCCAGTTTCACCTGTGTCGCCTTGCGGTCCGGTTTCACCCGTATCACCTTTTTCGCCTTGCGGTCCGGTTTCACCCGTATCACCTTTTTCGCCTTGCGGTCCGGTTTCACCCGTATCACCTTTTTCGCCTTGCGGTCCAGTTTCACCCTGAATTCCCTGAGCTCCAGTTTCACCTGTGTCACCTTTTTCACCTTGCGGTCCAGTTTCACCTGTGTCGCCTTTTTCGCCTTGCGGTCCGGTTTCACCCTGAATTCCTTGTGCTCCAGTTTCACCCTGAATACCTTGTGCTCCAGTTTCACCTGTGTCACCTTTTTCACCTTGCGGTCCAGTTTCACCTTGTATTCCCTGTGCTCCAGTTTCACCTGTGTCGCCTTTTTCGCCTTGCGCTCCGGTTTCACCCTGAATTCCTTGTGCTCCGGTTTCCCCTGTGTCGCCTTTCTCTCCTTGAATTCCCTGCTCACCGTTGGGACCTGTCAATCCAGTTTCACCTTGTATTCCTTGGTCTCCAGTTTCTCCTGTATCACCTTTTTCACCATTTTGTTCTGTGGGGCTATTGGAAGTATAAGAAGTGCCGTCCGAATTACGAATGGTAAAAGTTCCATTTCCATTGTCCACAAAAGATAGACCTTGACCATTGGAACTATTGCACATGCTATTCCAATTTTTACCATCATAATGGTACACACAAGAAGTATCGGTATTGTAAATCAATGCCCCGGCTAGCGGCTTGATTTTTTGCATTAATGAGGTATTCACCCTAGAAAGTACTAAAGCCTTGTCTCTACTTTCGAGTTCTAGAAGAGATGATTTATCTATTTTATCTGGACTATCTCCTACTTTAAGTTGTGCAATTACATTATTTGCACATAGTAGCAAAAGTAGAATGGTCAATTTTTTGATATTCATTTCTTTGGGGGTTATTCGGTTTTTTTTTCAACTTGCAAACTATTTCAAAGAAATTTATTGGCATATTAAATGTTGTGTATATGTAGGAAAAGTATGTATATGCGCGTAATAATGTTGTTACTGTATTAAGAGAAATTTAATTAATATATAACTAGATTGTGGCGATTATCGATTATTTTGGTATTTCATCGGATCAATCCAATACGGACTAGGTTATATACCAATTTTTTGAATCGTGAAAGGGTGTTACCAAAAAGAATATTAAAGAAAGAAGAAGCTATTTTCTTTCAACAACATTCCAAGGATGATTCAATGACAGATATTATCCATTATTCCAAACCTTGCCGTGAGAAAAGGGCAGTGAGAACAAAAAGTGTTTAAGAACTGAGATAAATTCTCTTTAAAAAGTTAAATCACTGATTATAAATTAGATACAAGTATCCTTGATGCTTTTGTCTTACATCATTGAGTTTAATCATGTAGAAGTATATGCCCGATGTTAAACTAGAACCTTTATCAATCACAAATTTACTGTTTGAAACCCCGTTGAAGTCATTTTCGTAGTTTGACTTTGAATAAACCAAAACCCCATATCTGTTAAAAATCTGGATCTGGTTACTCGGTGATTCTTTGATGCCATCGAGAACTAAGTAATCATTTTGGCCATCCCCGTTAGGTGTAAGAAAGTAGTTGCCCAAGTCCATTGTACTGAATTCTTCCAATTCATCATCATTGCCACCAATGGTGATTATTTCATAATCATTAGGTACAAAAGCTTCAGAGGTTATCTTTCCGTAATTCATGCCACCATCGACATGGCTATTCCCTAGATTAATCCATTTGCCTTGTTCCTTGCTCCAGCCTACAACTTTAAGGTTGTTCAAATATTCACCTAAGGTGCCAACATTACTCCATTCATCCCAGGTAAGGGTTACTTTTGAGGGCATTTCACCTTCTAAATGCCAGAATTCCTCTGAACTCACTTTTAAATATTCCGTTCCTTTTTTTTGTGTTTCAAAGATTTTACCAAAGGTAGAAGGGGAATTTGGGTCTTCGTCGAAATAGGCACATTTTGCTTGGGCGTTCACCCCGTACGAGTCTATTGTAAGAGGTCGTAGACGCTGATTGGTTCCAATTGGAAATGTAAACGATTCCTTATTGGTTATTGCCGCGTAACCATCTACAAGTGAAATTGCATTTTCACCAACGTAAAAAGCTTCATCCAAAAAATTCGAAAAAACTGAGGTATAATCTCTGGGAGTAATAATGTTACCTGAGATCAAATTTACGTTATTGATAGCGCCAATAGCGGTATCCAAAAATAAACCATTATCCACGGCAATTTCGGTATCATAAAAGATAGGAGTGAAGGCTCCAGAAATCTTTATTGATTCCTCTTCTCCATAAAACCCCACAAGTCCTAAATTTTGATCAAAACTACCATTGTTGATTAGATCTATATGAAAACCAACCGCAGCGGTATTATGCAGCTGAATAGTGCCAAAATTATGAACAGCTTCTTGAGCATTGTTCTTTTGGGAACAAAACAAGGTGGATAAAAATCCAATTCCTAATATGTATATTCTGGTATTCATTATTCTTCCCATTAATAATCCATTACGGTAAAGTGCCACTTTCTATCTCTTACTGTATTAGCCGTACCTCCATTGTCTCCTTCTGAAATGACTACTTCAAAGCTTGAAGAAGTTTGGGATGTAATATGAATATCGATATTGTCCCTTCTGGAATAAGATTCTTCAACTGTTAATTGAACAATATAGTTTGCTGTGGATCTTGATGAACTTAGAGTGACCCTATATCTTCCTGTGGATAACCTTTGAACCGTCGCATTTTGAATACGTAATGCCGATCCATTGGAATTAACTTTGCCAAATGCCTTTATAAAGGAATCTCCGTCATCACCCTTGTCACCTTTATCTCCTTTGGCGCCATCAGTTCCGTTGATACCATCTGCACCAGCAGCTCCGGTATCGCCCTTGTCACCCTTGTCACCTTTGTCACCTTTATCACCTTTATCACCTTTGTCACCTTTATCTCCTTTAGCGCCATCAGTTCCGTTGGTTCCGTCTATTCCGTTGGTTCCGTCAATACCAGCTGCACCAGCAGCTCCGGTATCACCCTTGTCTCCTTTGTCGCCTTTATCTCCTTTAGCGCCATCAGTTCCGTTGGTTCCGTCTATTCCGTTGGTTCCGTCAATACCAGCTGCACCAGCAGCTCCGGTATCACCTTTGTCTCCTTTGTCACCTTTAGCACCATCTATTCCGTTGGTTCCATCCAATCCGTTGGTTCCATTGATACCATCTGTACCAGCGGCTCCGGTATCGCCCTTGTCACCTTTATCTCCTTTGGCGCCGTCTATTCCGTTGGTTCCATTAATACCATCTGCACCAGCAGCTCCGGTATCTCCTTTGTCACCCTTGTCACCTTTAGCACCATCTATTCCGTTGGTTCCATTGATACCATCTGCACCAGCGGCTCCGGTAACCCCCTTGTCACCTTTATCACCTTTAGCGCCATCTGTTCCGTCTATTCCGTTGGTTCCATCTAATCCATTGATTCCATCAATACCAGCGGTACCGGTGTCACCCTTGTCTCCTTTGTCACCTTTATCACCATCTATTCCGTTGGTTCCATCCAATCCGTTGGTTCCATTGATACCATCTGTACCAGCGGCTCCGGTATCGCCCTTGTCACCTTTATCTCCTTTGGCGCCGTCTATTCCGTTGGTTCCATTAATACCATCTGCACCAGCAGCTCCGGTATCTCCTTTGTCACCCTTGTCACCTTTAGCACCATCTATTCCGTTGGTTCCATTGATACCATCTGCACCAGCGGCTCCGGTAACCCCCTTGTCACCTTTATCACCTTTAGCGCCATCTGTTCCGTCTATTCCGTTGGTTCCATCTAATCCATTGATTCCATCAATACCAGCGGTACCGGTGTCACCCTTGTCTCCTTTGTCACCTTTATCACCTTTAGCACCGTCTATTCCGTTGGTTCCATTGATACCATCTGCACCAGCAGCTCCGGTATCGCCCTTGTCACCCTTGTCACCTTTAGCGCCATCTGTTCCGTCTATTCCATTGGTTCCGTTGATACCATCTGCACCAGCTGCTCCGGTATCACCCTTGTCACCTTTGTCACCTTTAGCACCATCTATTCCGTTGGTTCCGTCTATTCCGTTGGTTCCGTTGATTCCATCTGCACCGGCAGCTCCAGTATCTCCAGTATCTCCTTTAGCGCCATCTATTCCGTTGGTTCCATTGATACCATCTGCACCAGCAGCTCCGGTATCGCCCTTGTCACCCTTGTCACCTTTAGCGCCATCTGTTCCGTCTATTCCATTGGTTCCGTTGATACCATCTGCACCAGCTGCTCCGGTATCACCCTTGTCACCTTTGTCACCTTTAGCACCATCTATTCCGTTGGTTCCGTCTATTCCGTTGGTTCCGTTGATTCCATCTGCACCGGCAGCTCCAGTATCTCCAGTATCTCCTTTAGCGCCATCTGTTCCGTTGGTTCCATTAATACCATCTGCACCAGCTGTTCCGGTATCACCTTTGTCACCTTTGTCACCTTTATCTCCTTTAGCACCATCAGTTCCGTTGGTTCCATTGATACCATCTGCACCAGCAGCCCCGGTATCACCTTTATCACCTTTAGCACCATCAGTTCCGTTGGTTCCATTAATACCATCTGCACCGGAAGCTCCGGTATCACCTTTGTCGCCTTTATCACCTTTAGCGCCGTCTATTCCGTTGGTTCCATTGATACCATTTGCACCAGCGGCTCCGGTATCACCTTTATCTCCTTTGTCACCTTTAGTACCATCTATTCCGTTCGTTCCATTGGTTCCATCTGCACCAGCAGCTCCGGTATCACCTTTGTCGCCTTTAGCACCATCTATTCCGTTGGTTCCGTCTATTCCGTTGGTTCCGTCTATTCCGTTGGTTCCGTTGATTCCATCTGCACCGGCAGCTCCAGTATCTCCAGTATCTCCAGTATCTCCTTTAGCGCCATCTGTTCCGTTGGTTCCATTAATACCATCTGCACCGGCAGCTCCGGTATCACCCTTGTCACCTTTATCACCTTTAGCACCGTCTATTCCGTTGGTTCCATTGAGACCATCTGCACCAGCAGCTCCGGTATCACCTTTATCTCCTTTGTCACCCTTAGCACCATCAGTTCCGTTGGTTCCGTTTATACCATCTGCACCAGCGGCTCCGGTATCACCGGTATCACCCTTGTCACCTTTATCACCTTTAGCACCGTCTATTCCGTTAGTTCCATTGATACCATCTGCACCAGCAGCTCCGGTATCGCCCTTGTCACCCTTGTCACCTTTAGCGCCATCTGTTCCGTCTATTCCATTGGTTCCGTTGATACCATCTGCACCAGCTGCTCCGGTATCACCCTTGTCACCTTTGTCACCTTTAGCACCATCTATTCCGTTGGTTCCGTCTATTCCGTTGGTTCCGTTGATTCCATCTGCACCGGCAGCTCCAGTATCTCCAGTATCTCCTTTAGCGCCATCTGTTCCGTTGGTTCCATTAATACCAGCTGCACCGGCAGCTCCGGTATCACCCTTGTCACCTTTATCACCTTTAGCACCGTCTATTCCGTTGGTTCCATTGGTTCCATCAGTACCAGCTGCACCAGCAGCTCCGGTATCGCCCTTGTCACCCTTGTCACCCTTGTCACCTTTAGCGCCATCTGTTCCGTCTATTCCATTGGTTCCGTTGATACCATCTGCACCAGCTGCTCCGGTATCACCCTTGTCACCTTTGTCACCTTTAGCACCATCTATTCCGTTGGTTCCGTCTATTCCGTTGGTTCCGTTGATTCCATCTGCACCGGCAGCTCCAGTATCTCCAGTATCTCCTTTAGCGCCATCTGTTCCGTTGGTTCCATTAATACCATCTGCACCGGCAGCTCCGGTATCACCCTTGTCACCTTTATCACCTTTAGCACCGTCTATTCCGTTGGTTCCATTGGTTCCATCAGTACCAGCTGCACCGGTATCACCCTTGTCACCTTTGTCACCTTTAGCGCCATCTATTCCGTTGGTTCCATTAATACCATCTGCACCAGCTGTTCCGGTATCACCTTTGTCACCTTTGTCACCTTTAGCACCATCTGTTCCGTTGGTTCCGTCAATACCATCTACACCAGCGGCTCCGGTATCACCTTTATCTCCTTTGTCACCCTTAGCACCATCAGTTCCGTTGGTTCCATTGATACCATCTGCACCAGCAGCCCCGGTATCACCTTTATCACCTTTAGCACCATCAGTTCCGTTGGTTCCATCTATTCCGTTGGTTCCGTCAATACCAGCTGCACCAGCAGCTCCGGTATCGCCCTTGTCACCTTTATCCCCTTTAGCGCCATCTGTTCCGTTGGTTCCATTGAGACCATCTGCACCAGCAGCTCCGGTATCACCTTTATCTCCTTTGTCACCCTTAGCACCATCAGTTCCGTTGGTTCCGTTGATACCATCTGCACCAGCAGCTCCGGTATCACCTTTGTCTCCTTTATCTCCTTTTGCCCCGGTAGGTCCAATAAGGTTTGAAGTTGTGAAATTTGTACCATCGGAATAATTGAAAGTAAATGTTCCGTTGTTATTGTCGATTGTAGATATAATGGCTGTTCCAGTTTTATTGGAATTATTATCGCATAGGTTTATCCAATTGTTTCCATCGAAATAGTAAACACATTGTACATCGATATTATAGACCAAAGCACCTCTAAGTGGTGAAATGCTTTGCATTTGCGTTGTAGAGACTCGGGTAAGAACCAAGGCCTTAGTCGTGCTCTCCAATTCAATAATGGAAGCTGCATCTATGTTATTCGGATTTTCTCCAATTTTGACCTGAGCAGTCATAAATTGAACTCCCAGTAGTAGAAGTAGGAAACCTAACTTTTTTAGGTACATAATATTTAAGATTTTGGGGCAACTTTATATTGCAACGTAAAAATAATTCTGATTCTCAGGACATTTAACTAAATGTTGCGAATCCCTATTAATATGTTGTGAAAAAACATTTTGAGAAAATATATCCGAAAAAACTACTGTTAATCGATGTTATAAGAAATATAACGGCCTGTTTTATAGTCAGATAATTCCGATAAAAACCATCAAGAACAAATTAAAAACAGCAACATTAATTGTCAAAAAAAGTAAAATCTAGAGGGTAGGACTTTTTCGCTTATGTAGCGAACGCATGAATGAAATAAAAAAGTGTTTTGAAAAATTAGCGGGTCAAATATAGAAAGCCTTGAAAGTCCAAACCTAAATCTTGCATCGAGACAATATAAAAATAAACTCCTGTAGGTAGCCCATTTTCACGTTGAATTACGAAATTATCAACATTTGAAATCCCCCTAAATTGGTTTGTATAATTCTCCTGATCAAAAACCTTTGAGCCAAATCGGTTATATATCTGGAGATGATTGTTTGGAGATTGTTCTAATTCCGGAATGTAGAAAAAATCATTGATTCCATCATTATTGACCGAAACTAGATAATTGTCAAGATTTAGATAATCTAAGGGTTCACTTCTAGAACTACCAAATGTTATGATGTCATAATAACTAGGTATAAAGTTACTTGACGTGACAAAACCTTCAGATAAATCACCTACCGCTACTGACCCAGCCAAACTTTCCCATTGGTTAGAGACATTACTCCAGCCTACAACAATAATAGAATTAACATCGTCTGTAAGGTTAGAAATAGTACTTCTTTCATTCCAACTAATACTTATTGAAGAAAGTGCATCGCCACCTAAACGCCAGAATTCGGCTGTACTTATTTGATCAATTTCATGAGATTTTATTGCCGTATCATAGGACGTATTTAGCGTTGGTGACCCATTGGGGTTTTCGTAGAAATATGCACAATATGCTAGAAGATTTACATCTTGGGAATTTAATATCAATGGCCGAAGTTGCTCTGTATCTCCAACGGGAAAAGTAAAATTCTGTTGGCTACTTAAAGCAGCATATCCATGAACTTTTGAAACGTCACTATCACCAACATAAAATGCACTTTCAATGAACGTATAATATGAATCTATGTATTCGGTTGGAGTAATATAGTCGCCAATTACAAAATTGGTATTATTAAGGCTATTGATTCCAGTTTGTAGAAAAACACCATTTGGATTTGCAATTTCAGTATCGAAAAACGACGGGGGAATAGCACCTGAAATGTTCATTTGATTACTGCCATAGAAGCCCACCAACCCAACATTTTCATCAAATGCGGCATTATTGATCAGATTTGTATGAAATCCCAGCTGCCCATTGGTGTGAATACGAATGTTTCCACTATTGTATAGAGCGGTTTGGGCATTGGTCAAAAACCCCAATAAAAGTGTGAATATGTAAAGATTTCTCATCACCTTTTTTATTGGTCTTTAAGTAAGGCTTTTATTTCTTCAACATCTTTCCTCAGTGACTCTAGTTCATTGGCCAATGATTCGTTCTCACTTTTCAGGTCTATTATTTTCTTCTCTTGCTCAATGGTATGTATAAACAATTCCTCTATTTTTTCAAGGTTAATTTCAGTAGCTCGATTAATTAATATTCCTCCTTTATCCTTTACTTCACTAGCAGAAGGAACACCTGGTAGATGATTGTTGATTCTTGCAAAATTTTCAACATCTTCCAAACTATACAATTTATATTCTGGGTTAAGAGCACTTATACCATTAAAATAGGATTGAAAAACATAATCTGGAGTTATTGTCCCAGAAGCCAAAATATTCCCTATGACATGGAGTTTTTCAGAAGGAGTTGTGGTCCCAATACCCACATCACCATTATTTTTAATGGTCAATACGGCATCTGCAAAAGAAGGATTATCATCATTAAAATCACTATTCTGTAAGAAGTGAAAATCACCTACCCCCCAATTATCTTTTCGTTCGTATACTAATCCACCTTTTCCATGTGGACTTAGGTCTTCAGTAGAAAACAATATCCCAGTACCGGAATGGTCCAAATTGTTAGCGTCCCCGATTTCATTTCGAAGTTCAAGAGGATAGGAGAATGCGAGAGAACCTGGAAAACTCTCTGCAATTACCACTTTTGACGAGTAATCACTTGCACTGGTTGGTTTTAAACCTATGTGCAAAGCACCAGAGTCATACCTTTGAGTGGGATCCCAATATAGGCCTCCACTATTATCAGGATAGCCATTGTCATCGGCAGTTGTTGGAGTACCATCGGTATTTGCAAAAAAGAGGGAGTTGGCTGTACCAGTATGTGTACCTGGCGTAACAGCAGACCAAATTACATCACCAGATGCATCTGTTGTAAGGAATTCACCATTGGCACCAGCCGCTATTTTTGCAGGAGTAACATTTTCGTCAAGTATCTTCGCGGAAGTCACGGCGTCGTTTGCGATTACCGTTGCACTGGTAGGCCCTGTCACTTCGCCTGCAAGGTCATCGACATCGAAGTCGGTTCCATTGAGGGAGAGTCCCACACCCGGTGTGACTACGGTTCCACCGGCGTCGGTTGCCGGAGCCCATGCGGTACCGTTCCATTTTAGGATCTCGTTGTTTGCCGCTCCCATATCGTTGAGATCTGCAGCTACGATTTCCCCATCAAGTATCTTCGCGGAAGTCACGGCGTCGTTTGCGATTACCGTTGCACTGGTAGGCCCTGTCACTTCGCCTGCAAGGTCATCGACATCGAAGTCGGTTCCATTGAGGGAGAGTCCCACACCCGGTGTGACTACGGTTCCACCGGCGTCGGTTGCCGGAGCCCATGCGGTACCGTTCCATTTTAGGATCTCGTTGTTTGCCGCTCCCATATCGTTGAGATCTGCAGCTACGATTTCCCCATCAAGTATCTTCGCGGAAGTCACGGCGTCGTTTGCGATTACCGTTGCACTGGTAGGCCCTGTCACTTCGCCTGCAAGGTCATCGACATCGAAGTCGGTTCCATTGAGGGAGAGTCCCACACCCGGTGTGACTACGGTTCCACCGGCGTCTGTTGCCGGAGCCCATGCGGTACCGTTCCATTTTAGGATCTCGTTGTTTGCCGCTCCCATATCGTTGAGGTCTGCAGCTACGATTTCCCCGTCCAATATCTTCGCTGATGTCACGGCGTTATCCAATATATCTACATTGGCAATGGTGCCGTCAAGTATTTGTGTAGTAGTAATTCCACCAATAGGCACACTTAAATCAGTAGCAACCCCATCTCCTATAATTGTGGTTCCATCAGAACTAACGGCCCCTCCGGTACCAGTTGGTAAATCATCCCATTCTACTATTCCGGTTGTCGCATTGGTCCTTAAGAATTGTCCTAAAGTTGCTGATGGCTCAATTTTAAAGGGGTTTCCAACTGTACCAATACCTGTAATTGTAATCAGATCAGCAACCTCGGTACTGCCTATTCCTCCAGCAAGAGAGCTCAAATCAACCGCTCCTCCAGGAACTGTGGCCGAGTTTGTAAGGCTAAGTATATTTGTAGTTGTGTTAAAATCAATATCCGTTAATTCATTTGTAATACTATCATCAACCTCCGCCGTAAGGAATCCATTATTTGATACGGCATTATCAACTAAGGCTTCTAAATTTACATTGCCATTAAAACCTCCATTTATACCGGTAACTGCCAAGTTGTTCCCCGATGTAGTAATATTTGAAATAACTCCATCTGCGCCTCCACCACCCAAAATATTTCCTAAAGCTGTATCGATTCCTTCAAGATGCCCTTCAACATTTACGTCCGTTTCCGTATAATTGAGCGGATTGTTGGCTACATTAACTTGGGAAGCATTTTGAATTTCGTTGTTGGAGTCCGTATCCCCATCAGCCGCAATGGCCGCGGTGTTTATACCAATGGCGTTCAAAACAGTGGTGTTGTCATAAAAGGCACCACCATTGTCCGAAATGGCATTGTTTGCCGCGCCACTTACAATATTGGCGTTTGTGATATACCCGGCGTTATTTGTAAAATCCCCTAAATCTATGTTAGCATTATCCAGCGCTTGTATATCTACTGCATTTTCTGCAATTTCGTTCTGCCCTACTGCATCATCGCCTAATTTATTCTGCCCTATAGAATTGTCTTGAAGATCATCACCGTTAATACCACCGTCAATTATATGTTCACTGCGGATGCTATTCGGCGCCACCTCAATATGATTGTTCTCACCGTTTGGGGAAATTACCAGGGTGCTGTTAGAATTTACAAATGGGTCTGTTGTCAAATTTGAAATAACACTTGAATTTTCACATAGATTAATCCAATCGACTCCATCATAATAATAGATGCACTGGGCGTCTGTATTGTACACCATGGCCCCCTGTAAAGGTGCAATCGCATTCATTTGTGTTGTATTGATTCTGGTAATGACCAATGCTCTTGAATCACTTTCTAATTCAAGAACTGAAGAAGCGTCAATATTTTGAGGGTTGTCTCCAATTTTAATTTGACCCTTGACTGTACCACATGATAAAATGCCAAAAAAGAGGAACATAAGTGATTGTCTCATAATAGATAGTGTTTAATAATGTTCATTGTGTTGGGACAAGCAAAAATAAAACTATATTGAAATATTTATAATTTTTAGGGATAAAATAACAAGTATCTTGGGTGAATGGAAAGGTACAGGGTCTTTATTGTAATGATACAGATTATTCTTAGGTAATTTAACGAATTACGTTTATGATCAAATTAACAAAAATTTAGACCGTACTTCTTTTAAATGCGATGAAGTTATCTTTTCTTTATACTTTATAACACTATCTGAATGAAATCATTTTTACTTTCTTTTGTTGCTGTATTATTTGTTGTGATTGGGTATTCCCAGGATGATGATCGTATTTTTCTTCGTGGGCAGGTACTTTATCTTAATTCGTTTGTTCCCGATGAAAACGTAATCAACACTACTTCTGAAACTGCAACGATTACCAATGAAAAAGGGGAGTTCCTGATAAAGGTGAAAGTAGGTGATGAGCTTGTCTTTACGGCAGTAAATTATCAATTACAACTTGTATTTATTACTGAGGATATTCTACGAAAAGGTAGGCTAGTTGTCGAAGTAAATGAAAAAGTAACACAATTGGATGAAGTTGTTGTGACTCCTGAAAACCAAGAACGTTTTCTTGAGGTTAAAAATGAGGAGTTCAAAGAATTTGAATATGAGGAGGATCGCTCAAGTGAGGTTGAGAACATTGCTATGCCAAAATCGGCTAGGGGTATGACAGACGGAATTAATTTTGTGAATATTTTTAAAGCTTTAACCAGATCTAATAAATCATCAGAAGTAAAACGCCCTCCATTAAAAATAAGTCAGGTAATGCGACAGGTTTATGAAGATGAATTTTTCGTAAGTGATTTAAAGCTACCACAGGATAAGATTGATGCATTCTTGATTTACTGTGACAGTAAAATGCCTGCACAAACTTTATTGAAAAAGGAAAATGAATTTCAACTCATTGATTTTCTTGTTACCCATAGCAAAACATTTTTGAAGCAAATAGATGACGAGAAGTAGTGCACTTCTGGTCTTTTTTGTCTTAATGGGCACCACCTTGGGCGCACAATCTTTATTTGTAAAGCAAATAGAAGGTCGTGTTTATAGTAAAAATGAAGATGTTGCGGCTACCCATGTACTAAATATAACCGCCGATAAAGCTTCAATTACAGATTTAAACGGCTTTTTCTCAATTACCGCCAAGCTTAACGATACGTTGGTGTTTTCCGCTATTCAGTTCAAAAGAAAGATTGTTGTCATTTCCAATGAAGTACTAAAAAGCAAGTTGCTTTATGTGCCTTTAGAGGATGCCGTAAACGAGCTTGATGAAGTAATTGTTATGCCTTATAACCTCACTGGGGATATGTCAACTGATTTATCGCGTGCAGAAATTGAACCCGTGGTTACTGCTTCAACCTTGGGATTGCCAAATGCTTATGTAGTACCCCCGACCCAAGCTGAGCGTAAGTTGTATGAAGCCACTACTGGCGGCGGAATTTTACCGCTGAACCCTATCTTAAACGGCATTTCTGGCCGTACAAAAATGCTTAAAGAGCGGGTTGCCCGCAATGAAAAGTATGAACGTACCCAAAGGGTAAGGGCATTTTATCCGGACTCTTTATATCGCATTGAGTTTAAAATACCAGAGGTAAACATAGACGATTTCATGTACTTCTGTGAGGTGGATACCGCTTTTCAAGTTGTAGTTGACTCTCATGACAGATTTAAGATTTGGGAGTTCATGCGTAAAAAAAGTGTTGTTTATAGAAAAAACAATGAACTTGATTAAAATTTTAAAAAATAAATCCAAGTTCCGCACCAGGATAACGATATCAATGGTTTTTGTTTCTTGTTGTTTGTTTGTCTCATCGATCAAAGGTCAACAGACCAAGAAGCTCGAAGGTCGGGTCTTTAGTAAAGATGGTGATGTGGCTGGGACACATGTGATGAATATAAGCTCGCAAAAGGCCACAATAACTGATGCTATAGGCTTTTTTTCGGTTCAAGTCCGGCTCAATGACACCTTGGTCTTTTCGGCTATTCAGTATAAACGGAAAGTAGTGCCTGTTAATTCAGAAATCTTGGAAAGCAGGTTTTTGAACATATTTTTGGAAGAGGAAAGAATAAAGTTGGATGAGGTTTTGGTTACACCCTATAACCTTACCGGTGACCTTACAAAAGACTTGGATAGTTTGAATATAGGCTCTGTGGTAACCACTGGTTCCGTGGGGTTACCAAATGCCGATATAATACCTCTTACTCCGTCGGAACGAAAATTTTATGCAGCCAGAACTTGGGATGCGTATTTTTATATTCTTGCTGCTGGCACTAGAATAGATCCATTAATCAATTATTTTTCAGGCCGAACCAAAATGTTGAAAAAACGTATTGCCCAAGATAATGCCAATGAACAAATGAAAAGTATAAGACACATTTATGTTGATTCACTTTTTATACACGGTATGCATATTCCCAGGGAAAGTATAGCCGATTTCATGAATTTCTGTGAGGTTGATTCTACTTTTCAATCTACTTTGGAAATAAATGATAGATTGGTTTTTTGGGAGTTTATGCGAAGAAAGAGCGTCACATATAGAAAGAACAATAATCTGGATTAACTTTTGATCTGGCACAATGATTGCGTAATTTTGATAGATAAATGATGAAGATGAAATTTATAAAAAAGAGTTTACTTCTTTTACTTTTACCCTTGTTTGCCTTTACCACGGCACATAAGTTTTATGTAAGTGTCACTAATATTTCTTATTCCGAGAAGGATAAGGCCATACAGATTACTTCCCGACTATTTATAGATGATATTGAAAAGGTTTTGGAGGAACGCTATGGCTTTAAAACCCAACTCGCCACCGAAGCTGAGTCTAAAATGACTGATAGCTATATTGAGAAATACCTTAAAACAAAGTTCCTTGTTTATGCCAACGATAATCAAATGCAGTACAATTTTATAGGCAAAAAGTATGATAATGATGTAATGATCTGCTATCTGGAGATTCCTGAAGTTGATATTGAAAAAATAAAATCAATAAAAGTTCAAAATGAACTACTTACCGACCTTTTTGACGACCAGCAGAATGTTGTACATTTTAAAATAAAGGGCAAGAAAAAAAGCTTTGTACTCATCAAAGAGAATAATAAAGGAATGTTAAAATTATAACGAGCGATTAACAAATCGTTAAAAAAACTTTACATTTCGTTCTTTAATAAATCAAATATAAAAATGAATAAAATCAAGTACTACGTTGCTTTAGTTTTCTTTGTGTTCGCAACCGTGTTATCTGCGCAAGAAGCTGAGCAAAATGAAAAAGAGCCTGGTCACATAAATCAGAGCAAGTTTAAACAAATGTACGAGGAGTTTGCTACTCCCAATACATATCGCTCTGCATCCGGTGCACCTGGACCAGATTACTATCAGCAGCAGGCAGATTATAAAATGAATATCGAATTAGATGATAGGAATGCCAAGATTTATGGTACTGAAACTATTACCTATACCAATAATTCACCAGATGATTTAGAGTTCCTCTGGGTACAATTAGATCAAAATGTAAGGGCGAAAGATAGTAAATCACCTTTACGCGATGGTGGCGGTGTTCCTTTGGCAGAACAACCTGGCGGGTTTGCAGGCAAGTATCTTAGTAAGCCTTTTGAAGGAGGTTTCAATATTGAATATGTAAAAGACGCTTCTGGAAAGGCATTGTCATATACCATTAATCAGACGATGATGCGTATAAACATTCCTCAGCCATTGAAAAGTAAGGCACAGCTATCGTTTTCCATAAAATGGTGGTATAATATTCCAAACCATACGGTTAATAGAGCTAGGTCTGGTTATGAGCATTTTGAAAAGGATGGGAATAACTCCTATGTTATTGCCCAGTTTTTTCCAAGAATGGCTGTTTATAATGATGTAGAGGGATGGCAAAACCATCAGTTCTGGGGCAGTGGTGAATTTGCCCTTCCTTTCGGGGATTATGAAGTGAACATTACCGTACCAGCTGATCATATATTGGATGCCACTGGAGAGCTTCAGAATAGAAAAGAAGTTTTTTCAAAAGAGATGATGAAGCGTTATGAGAAGGCAAAAAAGTCATATGACAAGCCTGTAATTATCGTAACTCAGGCTGAAGCCGAAGCAGCTGAAAAAGGTTTCTCTGAGAAAAAGAAAACCTGGAAGTTCAAAGCACAAAATGTTAGGGATTATGGCTTCGCCACTTCAAGAAAGTTCATTTGGGACATGCAGGCCGTAAAAGTAGGTAGTAAGAATGTTATGGCTGTTTCATTGTATCCGAAAGAAGGTAATCCGCTTTGGGAAGAGTATTCAACAAAAGCAGTTGTTCAAACACTTGAGACATACTCAAAGCACACCTTTGACTATCCTTATCCAAAAGCAATTTCAGTCCATGCAAAGAACCAAGGTATGGAGTACCCAATGATATGCTGGAACTATGGTAGACCTAATGAAGATGGCTCTTATTCCGACCGTACTAAATATGGTATGATCAGTGTAATTATCCATGAAGTAGGTCATAACTATTTCCCAATGATCGTCAACTCCGATGAGCGCCAATGGGGTTGGATGGATGAAGGGCTTGATACATTCATGCAGTATTTGGCTGAACAGGCGTTTGGTGAAGCAAACCCCAACGCAATATCACCGAATAAAGCATACCCTTCAAGAAGAGGTGCACCTAGTAAGATTGTACCTTATATGAGCGGTGACCAAAGTACCTTATCACCAATTATGTCCAATCCTGAAAATGTTTACCAATTGGGGCCTAATGCCTATGGTAAACCTGCCACAGCTTTGAATATTCTTAGAGAAACTGTTATGGGAAAAGAATTGTTTGACCATGCATTCAAGACATATGCACAACGTTGGAAATTTAAGCACCCAACACCTGAAGACTTTTTTAGAACAATGGAAGATGCTTCTGCCGTTGATTTAGATTGGTATTGGAGGGGATGGTTCTATACCACGGATTATGTTGACATAGGTGTAAAAGGAATCAAGAAATATTATGTTTCTGATAAGCCTGGTAAAAAGATGCAAGAGTATATGGCAGCAAGAAACCTAACTGAAGCAGATTTACCTCCTTTGGTTTATTTAGCAGATGAGGATAGCGAAGGGTTTGATGCCAATTTGAAAGGTAAAGCTCCTTCTGAAAGTTCTAAAACTTTGAAAGAGTTTATGATGGACAATATGACGGCTGCTGAAAGAGCTGAAGTAAAAGAACCAAAGTTCTTTTATGAGGTTACCTACGATAAGCCAGGTGGAATTCCTATGCCATTGATTGTTGAATATACCTACGCCGATGGCACAAAGGAAAATATAACCTATCCTCCAGAAATCTGGAGAAAGAATGATGCTGAAGTGAAATTGGTTCTTTCTTCACAGAGTGAATTGGTAGGTATTGTTGTTGATCCTAAAGCTGAAACTGCTGATATTGATACAACCAACAATGCTTGGCCAAAACAAGAAGAGCAAAACGACTTTGATAAGTTCAAAGAAAAGATCAAAGGGTAATAAACAAAACAATTATTGAAAAAGTCCTGATACTACTATCAGGACTTTTTTATTTAGCAATTAATCTTCACTATATTTGACGTATGAATTCCATGGTTTTCTTATTTATTAGCGGAGGAGAGATTTTTTTCATCATGTTCATAGTGGTCATGGTATTTGGTGCCGATAAAATTCCAGGTATCGCCAAAGGACTTGGGAAAGGTATGAGGCAGTTAAAAGATGCAACAGAGGATATTAAGCAAGAAATACAGAAAAGCGCTGAGAAGCAGGGAATAGATACGAGTCTGGTAGAGGATATTAAAAAAGATATCAATGATGTAAAAGATAATATTGGTTCTGGGATTGGTGAAGACCTCAAAAAAGGAGTTAGTGCGGTAAAGAAAAACGTAGAGGACGTTACAGGAAGCATAAAACGCAAATAAGCTAAGCCCTATGCTCGATAGAATTCTTCAATGGGATAGGGAAACCTTTATTTATTTAAATAGTTTGGGAATAGAAAAGTATGATACTTTTTGGTCAACCGTGACCAATATCTATACTTGGATTCCCCTGTTTTTGTTTTTCTTCCTTCTTATTTTTTGGAAAGACCCTAAAAAAGAGGCAATCTATAAGACCTTGACGGTAATCTTATTGATTTGCTTTATTCTTGTGGCCACAGATTTGACCAAAGAGTTTTTTGAACGGTTAAGGCCAAACAACAATTCTGAGATCAACTCGATTATTCGTGTACTTAAAAATCCATCAAGTTTTAGTTTCTTCTCAGGGCATGCTGCCAGCTCATTTTCAATTACAACTTTGATTGTTTTGTTCTTAAGAAAAAAAGTAAAATGGTGTTGGGTGTTTTACACATGGCCGCTTCTATTTGCCTTAAGCAGAATCTATTTAGGTGTACATTACCCAGTAGATATTATTGTTGGTGCTATAGTGGGCTTACTGTCTGCATTTGGTTTCTACAACATTTATAAAAGGATTATAGTACCCTACTTAAGGTTAACCCATCCCTGATCGGTAAAAGCACAGTTTCTACTCTTGAATCTTCCTTGAGCTTTTTATTATAACCCAAAAGTGTTTTTGTTGCTATGTCTTTTTCGTTTAGAGGCTCTACAACTTTTCCAGACCAAAGCACATTGTCCGATAAGATTATGCTCCCAGAAGAGGTTTTTTCCATTACTGCTTCAAAATATTCTGGATATTCCCTTTTTTCAGCATCAATAAATACTAAATTAAAAGTCTCGTTCATTTCTGGAATAATTTTCAAGGCATCGCCAGCATGTTGTATTATTTGATGGCCAAATCCACTCTCTTCAAAATATTTTCGCTGAATATCGGCAAGTTCCTCATTAATGTCAATTGTATGAAGTGTGCCATTTTTTTTCAATCCTTCGGCCAAACACAAAGCTGAATAACCCGTGTAGGTTCCTATTTCTAATATGTTCGTGGGGTTGATGATTTTTGATAGTAGACTCAAGACCCTTCCTTGAAAATGCCCGGTTATCATTCTGGGTTGAATTACCTTTAAATGTGTTTCCCTTGAAAGCTTTTTTAATAATTCAGGCTCGTTTTCCGAACTATTTTCAATATAATTTTCTAAAACTTGGGATAAAAAGTGCATTTGTATTTTTTGGTAAAAATATATAATTATGTACTACCTTGAAATTCAAATGAACAAAGCACTCTTTTATGATTGATTTGGAAATAAGAACCGCTACACTTGGGGATTTATCGGTCCTATTGGAATTTGAACAAGGTGTGATTGAAGCCGAACGCCCTTTCGATATAACCCTTGCCAATGACCCGATTACTTATTATGATTTGAAAGATATGATTCTAAGGGATGATGCGTCTGTAGTCATTGCCGAAATCGGGGGTGAAATTGTGAGTTCGGGTTATGCTTTAATAAAACAAGCAAGACATTATTTAAACCATAATGAATATGCTTATTTAGGATTCATGTTCACACTACCGGAATATCGAGGTAAGGGAATTAATGGAAGAATCATTGAAGAATTAAAAGATTGGTCGTACTCAAAGGGGTTAAAAGAAATTAGATTGACAGTTTATGATGAAAATAATAGCGCAATAAGCGCCTATGAGAAAATGGGTTTCAAGAAGCATATAATTGAAATGCGATTGGAATAATTGAAAAAATCGACCAGAGAAAGTTTAACTCGAAATTGTACTTTTGAAAAAAAGTATACTATGCAGTTCGAGAATTCATTGGCTTTTGCCCAAAAATTGGATACTGAGGATGTTCTTAATGATTATAAGAGCCAATTTCATTTTCCACAAATAAACGGCAAGGACGTTATTTATTTTACAGGAAATTCCTTGGGATTGCAACCAAAAATCACCAAAAGTTATGTTGACGAGGTAATCACTGATTGGAAGAATTTGGCCGTTGAAGGTCATTTTCGTTCTGATAAACCTTGGTGGGATTATCATGAGCGTTTAGCCAAACCTTTGGCAAGTGTTGTTGGTGCTAAAAAAGAGGAAGTTTCAGTAATGAACACCCTGAGTGTAAATCTTCACTTATTACTGGTCTCATTTTATAGACCAACAAAAAAGAGATTCAAGATTTTATGTGAGGAAAAGGCATTTCCCAGCGATCAATATATACTGAAAAGCCAAGTGAAGTTTCATGGTTTTGATATCGAGGATGCCATTGTTGAGGTTAGAAAACGAGAAGGGGAGCATTTCTGGCGAACCGAAGATATTTTGAGTAAAATCAATGAAGTGGGCGAGGAGATTGCCTTGGTTTTGATAGGTGGTGTAAATTATTATAATGGCCAGGTATTTGATATGAAGGCGATTACAAAAGCAGGAAAGACACAAGGGGCTTTTGTTGGTTGGGATTTGGCTCATGCTGTAGGTAATGTTGAACTGAAGCTTCATGAATGGGATGTTGATTTTGCCTCTTGGTGCAGTTATAAATACATGAATAGTGGACCTGGTAATGCATCGGGCATTTTTGTGAACAAAAAATACTTGCATGAAAGTGATATTCCCAGGTTTGAAGGATGGTGGGGAACTAAAAAAGAAACACGCTTTTTAATGAAGCCTGAATTTGAACCTATTGAAAACGCTGATGCTTGGCAAATAAGCAACCCGTCAGTATTATCTCTTGCGCCCTATTTGGCCTCTTTACAGCTTTTTGAGGAAGTGGGGATGAATGCTTTAATTGAGAAACGTGATAAAATCGTCTCTTATCTGGAGTTCGTTTTGAACGAAATAGATGGTGAAGTAAACGGTTCTTTTGAAATAATCACGCCAAATGAAAGAGGTTGTCAACTGTCTGTTTTTCTTCATGGGCACGGTAGACCATTATTTGATTTTTTGATGGAGAGCGGTGTGATAACCGATTGGCGGGAACCAAATGTCATAAGATTGGCGCCAGCACCTTTTTACTGTTCCTTTGAAGATATGTATCGTTTTGGTCAAATATTGTTAAAAGGTATTAAAAGCGGTATCGCTTAATGTGATTTAATTCTGTTTGACTTGTTTTCGAGATATTCAGAAGGTGTTTTGTTCGTATGCTTTTTAAATATTTTGGCGAAATAAGAGGCGTCATTAAACCCACATTTGTACATAACCTCAGATACGGTGAATAGATTTTGATGAAATAAATCAATAGCTTTTCTTATTCTGAATTCGTTTACAAATTGCACAAAACTTTGATGCGTCATTTTCTTAAAAAAACGACAAAACGAGTTTTTTGTCAAACCCACTTTTGTGCAAATTGAAACTATATTGATTGGCTCGGCATAGTGTTCATTTACGAATTCGAATATGGTTTCCAATCGAATAACTTCACTAGGTTTATGTTCAATTAGGTCTTTTTTTGAGATAACTGTTTCATAGGAACTATTGGTTCCTAATTCATCAAGTAACCCTATAAGGTTAATCAGATTGTGTGCATCTTGTCCTACTTTGAAATTTTCAAAATATCCCTTGAATTTAGTTTTGACTTCCTTATTGAATACGAGTGCTTGGTTGGTTTTTTTAATAAGCTCTTTTATGTTTTTGAATTCAGGGAAAATTGTCAATTTATCATCAACAAATTCATTTTTGAACTGAATGACGATCTCTAAGTTGTCTTCGTAATCCTTATTGCCAAAATCCGCATGGGGAATATTCGGGCCTATAAATAGAAGGGCTCCATTATCATACGGAATTTCATGGGAGTCAATTTGTAAGACTCCTTTTCCATTTCTAATATAGACCAATTCATACTCAGGATGTATATGCCAATTTGTTGTTACACAAGACTTTGTATGAGTGTAGTGTTCAATATTAAAGGAGGTATGTATAGTATGGTTAATACTTTCATAAGAAAGTTTCATAGGTTAAAATTATCCAAAAAAATAAATAAATGAATACATTAAGAATATATTGTTTTGTTATTAGAATATTCAGGCTCATTTTTTCTGTCTATTTTGTGATTACTTTGCAGTCGAAAATTTGTTGTTGAATATTAACTGCTGCTAGTCATTTTTTATGAATTCTCTAAAACTTATTCTTACGAACCCAAGATATTTTGGCCCTGCATGGGTTTTTGCAAGTCTAAATATTCTATTCGGAACTTGGGCAATTTATATCCCTACTGTAAAGGAAAGATTGGGAATAGATAAAGCGGATTTAGGAATTGCAATATTCTTTCTCTCTCTCGGTGTGTTCACAGTTTTCCCCGTCGCTGCCAAGATAATAAATAGAGTTGGGGTGGGTAAGGCAACTTCTATTGGTGTTTTGTGTAGCAGTTTGGTTGCTTTGCTACCATTGTTGGCGCCGAGCTACTATACCTTAATGGCCTCTCTTTTTATGTTTGGGGCATTTAATGGTTTTACAGATATTGCCATGAATACCTTGGTCACCGAATTGGAAAAAGAAGATAAGCAAAAGTTCATGTCGGCCGCCCATGGTTTTTTTAGTCTTGGTGGTGTTTTGGCAGGATTGGGAAGTTTTCTAATTGTTAGTATAGGTAATCCGCCATTACATATGCTGATTGCGGTTTTGTTGGTTTTGATTGTAAACGCTATTTTTTTTAAGCGGTACTATCACGTAAAGGCCGCGGTCGAAGAAAAAGAACCTTTTAGTTTAAAGCTCTTTAAACCTCTGATGATTTTAGGCATTGTTTCATTCATTGCAATGGGTAGTGAAGGTGCAATCGTAGATTGGAGCGGACTTTACCTAAAAGAAATAAGTATGGCTCCAGAAACGCTTTGGGGTGCGGGATTCCTTGGTTTTCAGATAACCATGACCTTAGGGAGATTTTTGGGTGATGCCATCAGCACACGAATTGGTTCTGTGAAAATGGTGGCTTTGGGAGCAATTATAGCCATTTCAGGGTACATCTTGGTATTGACAACTGCAACCCATTTTACAATTGCTGGTTTTGCTTTAAGTGGATTAGGATTTTCGGTAATGGTACCTGAATTGTTTCGAATTGGAGGTAATGTTAAAGGAATTGATTCTTCTCAAGGGGTGTCCTTTATTGCCGGTTTAGGGTATACGGGATTTCTTATGGCTCCGCCAATCCTAGGGTTTATTGCTGAAAGCTCATCCTTATTTGGTTGTTTCGTTGTATTGCTGTGCTGTGGACTATTGATTTTGGTTGCAACAACAATACTTAACCGAAAACGAGTTAAGTCCTAAGAATGGATTATTTTGTATTCACTTCGATTTCGGTGAAATATAGTTTAAAACCTTCATCATTTTTGTGCGTTTGGGCAATTTTCAACCCACCTTTTTCAACATAATCTTCCCAAGTGGTAATTAATGAAGGTTCAGGTTGATTGGCTTTTCTAAAAACCCATTCTTTGATTTGAAAGTCGTCTTCAAAATAAAAATCATAGGCATCTCCGGGGGTGTAACCTCCATCTGAACTATAAGTTATAGTGAGTTTTTGCATGGCTTTCTTACTAATCGGAGCAACTACATCCTCTTTTAGGTTGTGAGTGTAATTGTCTTTGTCCCAAATTAGATTGAAAGGTGCCAACAACCAATATTTATCATTCACGAATCCACCGTTTATTTGATGGCTGGTGCTATCTAATTTTGCTCTATTGTATATTATTGTTTCGTTATTAGAGATAGACGTAACTTGGTTTTCTTTTATATCCCAAATCCACGTTCTTTCGAAGTGTGAAGTGTCCCTGTCAACATTAAAGGTAAATTTTAGTTGAGTAACTTCTTTCCAGTTTTGAAACCCATTAGCATTAGCTATTTTTTCTGAAAGGGTATATTCTTTCTCAATAACCAGGGCTTCCTTCTTTTTATCAGTTTTACAGCCCGAAATTATACTCAAAAGTAAAAGTATGATGACATATCTCATTTTGTACATTTTTTTCAAAGATAGATGAATCCATGTTATTTCAATAGAAATCAGTTTCTTGTCATTCCAACTATATTTAATAAAATGCTTAGTTTTGATAATTAAATAAAAATGCAATGAGTTCTAAAAAAGGAAAAGTACAGGAAGCAATAGATGAGAAATTATTAGAAGAAAGAAAAGTGTTTCTATGGGGAATGGTAGATGATGATTCTGCAAAACATGTTATTGATCGCTTGCTGTATTTAGATATGCAGAATAATAAAGAAATTCAGCTTTTTATTAATAGTCCTGGAGGGTATGTAACCTCTGGATTTGCAATGTACGATACGATAAAATCATTAAAGAGTCCTGTATCAACGATTTGTACCGGTTTGGCGGCCTCAATGGGTTCAATACTGCTTTCTGTGGGGAAAAAAGGAAGACGTTTTATTCAACCACATGCGCAAGTTATGATTCACCAACCAAGTGGTGGAGCAAGAGGGCAAGCATCTAATATCGAAATTCAGGCCAAAGAAATCATCAAAACCAAAGAATTGAGTGCTCAAATTTTAGCAGATAATTGCGGACAGGATTTTGATACGGTCATGCGAGATTTTGATAGGGATTACTGGATGAATGCAGAAGAATCGATAGAATACGGTATCGTTGACGGAGTTTTAGAATAGGTTAAAAGTATATGAAAGAGAAAAAGTCCTTCGCATTTTTAATGTGAAGGACTTTTTTTTAGGATATATATAGACGCCTAAGCGGATTGTATAGTATATACGGATTTGAATGTCATTTTAGATGTTTTAAACACAAAAAAAGATAAATTACAGTAGTGTTTAAATGGTTCGAAGACCTAATTCCATATCATCAAAAGTGAAGTTAAATTTATTAAATTTACAAACTAACCCTAGGTATTTTCCAATTGAGAAGTTATGAGTCAAACATCAAAAAACATTGCTATAGTGGGGTCCGGTTTAGTGGGCTCACTTTTAGCTATCTACTTGAGAAAATTAGGACACGCCATTACAGTTTTTGACAGAAGACCTGATATTAGAACAATAGAATTTTCGGGACGTTCAATTAACCTCGCCATGAGTAATAGGGGGTGGAGGGCACTGGATGAAATTGGAATAGAGGAGGAGATAAAAAAAATAGCGATACCTCTTGATAAACGAGCAATGCACGTAGTTGGTAAACCCATGTATTTTCAGCATTATGGCGAAGAAGGGGAGGCGATATGGTCTATATCAAGAGGGGTGTTAAATCGGAAGATGATTGATTTGGCTGAAGAAGCCGGTGTTAAATTCAAATTTGAAGAAAAAGTATGGGATGTTGATCTCCCAGCAGCCAAATTGCAAACAGGAGAAACCGAAAAAGGGGAATGGAAGGAGTACGCTTACGATTTGATTTTTGGTTGTGATGGAGCTTTTTCAAGAATTCGTCATAAAATGCAACGTCGGAGCAGGTTTGATTATTCACAGGATTTTATTGATGTTGGATACAAAGAATTGACCATTCCTGCTAATTCAGATGGCAGCCATAAGTTAGATGCCAATTCATTTCATATATGGCCACGCGGTCGATTTATGTTCATAGCGATGCCAAATATCGATGGTAGTTTTACCTGTACTCTGTTCATGCCCTTTGAAGGGGATATTTCTTTTGAAAGTATTAGAACCCATGAGGAAGCCAGGACTTTTTTTAGAACCCATTTCCCAAGTGTAGACCAGGAAATAGAGAATCTAGCACATGATTTTTTCAAGAACCCCACCAGTGCAATGGTAACAATGAAATGCTACCCTTGGACCTATTGGGACAAAGTAGCTCTAGTGGGTGATTCAGCGCATGCAATTGTACCCTTTTACGGACAAGGAATGAATGCCGGTTTTGAGGACATTTTTGTGTTGAATAAAATTATTAAAGAAGAAGGCGATAATTGGGAGGCGATTTTTCAGCAATACCAGAAAAAACGAAAACCAAATGCAGATGCCATTGCAGAGCTGAGTTATCGTAATTTTATGGAGATGAGTAGTAAAACAGCCGACCCAAAGTTCTTAATGCAAAAAAAGATAGAAAAAAGGTTTGCACAAAAGTATCCTGATAAGTGGGTGCCATTATACTCAAGAGTTACCTTTTCACATAGGCCTTATTCTGAAGCTTTGGCCATAGGCAACGCACAGGAAAAGATAATGTCACAAATTATGGATTTCCCAGATATTGAAAAAAAATGGGACAGCGATGAAATTGAGCAGGAAATTTTGAATATGTTACCTTAAACTAGAGCATTATAAATAAAAAAGGGCCATCTGATGGACGACCCTTTTTTATTTATAATTTTTTGGAGACTACAACTTGGCAAACATTTTCTCCATTTTTAGTTGCTCTTCTTCTGCAAGAGTAGGGTCAACCAATATTCTACCACTATGCTCGTCAGTAATGATTTTTTTGCGCGAAGCAATCTCAACCTGAACCTGTGGTGGTATAGTAAAGAATGAACCACCTGAGGCACCTCTTTCAATAGGAACAACTGCAAGTCCGTTTTTTACATTGTTTCTAATTCTAGAATATGCCTTAACCAATCGTTCTTCAATTTGTTCCTGATATTCGTTTGATTTGCTCAAAAGAGCTTTTTCCTCTTTTTCAGTTTCGGCCAAAATCGCATTCAATTCACTTTTTTTGTGCTTCAAATGGGCTTCTCTTTCACTTAACTTCTCTTTTGTTTCAGAGATAACCACTTTCTTTTGCTCTATTTGGGCTTTGAATTCTTTTATGTTTTTTTCAGCCAATTGAATTTCGAGTTCTTGAAATTCCAATTCCTTACTAATTGAGTTGAATTCTCTACTGTTTCGAACATTCTTCTGCTGCTCGGTATATTTTTTAATCAAGCCTTTTGATTCTTCAATCAAATTCTTTTTAGCAGTAATTTCAAAATTAACGGTCTCTACATCAGTTTTAAGCTTATCTAATCTTGTTTTAAGGCCTAAAACATCATCCTCCAAATCTTCAACTTCTAATGGTAATTCACCTCTAACATTGCGTATCTCATCAACCCTAGAATCAATTAATTGCAAGTCATATAATGCTCTTAACTTCTCTTCTACGGTTACTTCACCTTTTTTTGCCATACTTATAAATACTTGATTGGATTCGTTTTGCTTTCCGATAAACGGATTGCAAAATTAGGAATTTTTTTCGTAAGATAATCAACTAAAAGATTTTTTGTAAACTGTTCTGTTTCAAAGTGTCCAATATCGGCAATTATCATTTTACCCTCTGCCTCATAAAACTGATGATATTTTACATCTGCAGTAATAAAAATATCTGCCCCGGCAGCTTTTGCATCTTTTATCGCAAAGGCTCCACTGCCGCCAAGAACAGCCACTTTCTTAATGTTCTTGTTAAGTAATTGGGAATGTCTAATTCCTGAAGCATTCATTCTTTCTTGTACCAAATGTAAAAAGTCAACTTCTTTCATAGCGTTTGTCAATGTGCCGACCATACCCATTCCTATATGTTGATTCCTGTTTTCCAAGGTCAATATTTCATACGCCACCTCTTCATAGGGGTGATTTTTGAAAAGTGCATTCATTACTTTTTTCTCAACAGAAGCAGAAAAGGTAATATTGATTTGTGCTTCTTTTTCAAAATGAATTTCTCCTATTTCACCAATCGTTGGATTTGCCTCTTCCTCCGCTTTAAACGAACCTGTTCCTAAGCTGGTAAAACTACAATTGTCATATTTTCCTATGTTACCCGCTCCTGCTTCAAAAAGTGCATTTTTTAAAATTTGCGCCGACTCTACGGGCACGTAAGTAGTTAACTTTTTGATGGTATTGGTTTTTGGAATCAATATTTGGGGTTTCAATACACCCAGAACTTCGCATATTTTAGAATTAACACCCTTGTCGGAATTATCAAGTGCCGTATGCATGCTGTAAATCGCAATGTTGTTTTGAATAGCTTTTATTACAACTCGCTCAACATATGTGGTTCCCGTGAGTTTTCTTAATCCATTGAAAATAATGGGGTGGAAGCTTACAATGAGGTTACAATTAGTTGTTACTGCTTCGTCAACAACGTTTTCCAAAGTATCCAATGTCACCAAAATGCCCGATACTTCTTGTATGTAGTCGCCAACTAAAAGTCCAACATTATCAAATCCCTCGGCATTCTCTAAAGGAGCCAGTTCCTCTAATATCGCTGTAACTTCTTTTACTATCATTTTCTGGTTTTATTAATGTTACCAAAGATAAAATATTATATTTTCGTTCTAATGCAACTCCTTAGAAAAATAGCCTTTCCTTTTTCCCTGATTTACGCCCTTGTGGTCCATATTAGAAATTATCTCTACGATACTGGTTTGTTTACAAGTAAATCTTTCAAAACACCAACAATTTGTGTTGGTAACCTTAGTGTTGGTGGTACAGGCAAAACACCTATGATCGAGTATTTGATTGAAAATCTTTCAACTTCTTTTAAAATAGCAGTGTTAAGTAGGGGATATAGGCGTAAATCTAAAGGTTATGTTTTAGCAGGGACGGAGAGCAAAGTTGAGGATATAGGTGATGAGCCTTATCAAATACATTCAAAATTTCCAAATATATCAGTAGCAGTTGATGCCGATAGATGTCGTGGGATTCGTAAGCTTCAGGAAACGATACAACCTGACGTTATTCTACTTGATGATGCCTTTCAACATAGAAAGGTTCAGCCCCAATTTTCATTGCTGCTAACATCATATGACAACTTGTACATAAAAGATTGGTATCTACCTACAGGAGATTTAAGAGATAGTAAAAGAGAGGCTAAACGCGCTAATATTATCATTGTAACAAAATGCCCAGTGCATTTAAATAAAAGGATTCAAGAGGAGATTATTAAAAATCTAAACCCTAAGCAAGACCAGCAGGTGTTGTTTTGTTATTATTATTACAGTGAGAAACTTTTAGGAAATAATTCATCGGTTAGTTTAGATGATTTTAAGGGCAAGAGGATAACATTGGTAACGGGAATTGCCAATCCCAAGGCCTTAGTAGATTATTTAGCGGGTAAAGGAATAGATTTTGAGCATTTAGAGTACAAAGACCATCATTTTTTTACGAAACAGGAAATAGACCTAATTAACTCAAAGGAGCATGTCTTAACCACTGAGAAGGATTTTGTTAGGTTAAATAATGAAGTTGAAAACTTACATTATATTTCGGTAAAACACGTTTTTTTGGATGAAGGTTCGTCAGTTTTAGAAAGGTCACTTCAACAAGTTATGAGCTGAGGCTTCCATTTTCCCTATTGTCAAAGATATTTTCTCCTATTTTTTGATAGAATACTTCTGGTTTAAACGGCTTGGTTACAACATCATTACAACCAGCCGCATAGAAACTTTCTAAACTATCGTCTAAAGAAATTGCCGTTAACGCAATAATAGGAGTAATCTGATCGAACTTTCGAATTTCAATAGTGGCTTCTTCCCCACTAATTCCGGGCATATGAATATCCATTAATATGGCATCATATTTATTCTTTTTAGCCAAATCTATCGCGGCCATGCCATTGCTTGCAATGTCACTGGTAATTTCTTTTTTAGAGAGCATCTTTTTCGTTATTACCTGATTGATTTTGTTGTCTTCAACAATCATCAAATGCAATCCTTTAAATGTATAATCCTTTTGCGTCAACTCAAAAGGAATATCGTCAACAATGCTGTCTTTACTTTTTAATTTAAGCTCAAAAAAGAAGGAACTACCTTGGCCTAAGTCGCTTTGTAATTTTATTTGACTATCGAACAGACCTAATAGACTTTTTACAATAGTAAGTCCAAGCCCTGTTCCACCATATTCTCTGTTTATTTGAATGGAACCTTGCTCAAAACCTTCAAATATTTTTTGTTGCTGTTCTTTGGAAATTCCAATTCCATTGTCCAATACTTCAAAGTATAATGTTACATCTTCCTCTTCCTTATGTACCATTTGTGCGACTACCTTTACTTCACCATTTTTAGTGAATTTTAGGGCATTCCCTATAAGGTTCATGAAGATCTGGGATAGCTTTAGCGGATCACTCATTAAATGCGAAGGAATGGTATCATCATAATCCAATATGATTTCCGTATTATTTTCCTTAGCGCTTTGCTGTAATGAGTCAATAACCTCTTTTAAAACCTTTTTTAGATTGAATTCCATGTTCAAAGGTTCTAGTTTATCAGCGTCAATCTTATTAATATGTAAGATGTCATTAATGAAATTCAAAAGATAGTCTCCAGAGAATTTTAAGGCTTTTAAATGTTCTTTTTGGTTTTCACTTGGGTTTTCCTCCAGCAGCAAATGGGTAAGTCCGGTGACCGCATAAAGAGGCGTTCTAAGTTCATGACTTACCGTTGACAAGAAATTGGTTTTTGCCTCCATGGCATTTACAGCTTCATCCCTTGCGGCTTGCAATTCACTGTTTTTGGTCTGTAAAAGGGTGTTTGTCTTAAGCTTTATTTGATTGTTCCTGTATAAGGAAACTGCTAGCAACGAAATTATAATAAGAAAAGCTGAAGTTAATATGGCGGTTATCTCAGATTTATTGGCAGACTTGCTCAATTCTTCAATACGTTTATCCTGTCGCTTGATCTCATTGGCCATATTTTCACTATGGATTTCGTCGGCCGTTTTAGTTTCTATTTTTATTTTTTCAAGAGTGAAAAGAGAATCTTTTGCAGTATAAAGATTCCGCGTGGCTACTAAAGCTTCTTCAAAACGTTCCAAGCCCTCATAGGATTTGGAGAGTAGCTGGTTGCCCTCAACAACTTCTAGATAAAAACCATTTTCATCTGCCAATTTTAATGCACTTTGCGCATTGCTTAAAGCCTCTTCGAAATTATTAAGTTTAATATTGGTTCGCGCAAGCCCTATATATGCTTTTGATGCCAAATAATCTTTTTCGTAAACGTCGGTGTTTACTACTAAGGAATTGAAGTTTTTTAAAGCACTTTCGTACTTTTCCAAATTCAAATAAATATTGCCTTCAACCAAAAGTATATTATTGAAAAAATTCCGGTCATTATTGAGCTGCCTTGCCTCACCAAGCATAAAAATTGCTTGGAAATTCTGATTTTCCTTATAAAGGAGAATGGCTTCAATATACTTGTATATTGCATCGCCGTATGGGTATTCAACTTCACCAAGTAATACTTTAGCCCGGTCCCAATAGTATTTTGTGGTATTCACCTTATCCAGCTTTAAATAAAGCAAGGCAAACATGTTATAGGAATCTATCAGGGTTTTAACGTCTTTGTTCTCTTCTGCCAGAGCAGCTGCTTTGTCCAGGGATGAAAGGGCTAGGTCTATTTGGTTTTTATTGCTATACGTTCTGGCCTCGTTGAAATAGGTTTGAACATTGTTATGATTGGGGTCATCTTGAGCTATTGTACTAAATCCAAAGCACCATATGATTATGACTATGGTCATATATTTAATGAACTTGTATGAATTATTTTTGCTCAAACGAATTTTTTGGTGATCAATAAATTGATAATGTCAATGATTCTGCTACTGTAACCTGTTTCATTATCGTACCAGCCAATAATCTTGACCATTTTTCCGATTACAGAAGTCATCTGAGAATCAAACGTACAAGAATAACAACTATTGTTTATATCAACAGATACTATAGGATCTTTCGTATAAAAAAGTATGTTTTTTAGCTCATTATATGATGCTTCCTCAAAAGTATCATTTATTTCTTGAATTGAAGTTTCTCTTTTTACGTTAAAAGTTAAGTCTGTTAATGAACCATTCGGTACAGGAACCCTAATACCGCAACCTCCAATAACATTGGCCAAATCTGGAAATATTTTTGTCAGTGCTTTGGCTGCTCCTGTAGTTGTGGGAATGATTGACTGGGAGGCAGCCCGTGATCTACGAAGGTCTTTGTGCGGTTGATCATGAAGACTTTGGTCTGTTGTGTAGGAATGTATTGTCGTTATGTAGGCTTGCTCTATACCACAAAGATCTTTGATTACTTTGATCATAGGGGCGGCATTGTTTGTTGTACAGGACGCATTTGATAAAAGATGATCCTTGGATGTTATCTCTTTTTCATTTATCCCAAAAACTACCATTTTTATTGATTCATCAGCAGGAGGTACAGTGAGAATAACCTTCTTTGCTCCATTTGAAATATGAAAGTGAAGGTCTTTTCTAGTTTTGAATTTACCTGTTGACTCAATTACAATATCAACGCGATTGTTATTCCAAGGAATGTGTTCTGGTGAATTCTCATTGGTCAAAGCAATGCTTTTGCCATCAACCAAAATAAGATGTTCTTGGGCGGTAATCTCTTTTTGCCAAACTCCATGAATACTATCATACTTTAATAAGTGAGCCAAAGTTCTGGCATCTGCCAGGTCGTTAATGGCAACAACGCTTATGTTTGGGTGATTGTCCAGTAGCCTAAACAAGGTTCGTCCAATTCTGCCAAAGCCGTTAATACCAATATTAACCTTATTCATTGAGAAGTGTTTTTGAATTAAGCACTAAAATAAAATAGGGGGTACTAGTTTATATGCTTATGTGCCTTGTATGAAGATCTTACCAATGCCCCGCTTTCTACATGCCTAAAGCCCATTTTAAGTCCTGCTTCTTCGTATTTCTTAAACTGCTCTGGAAGTATGAATTCTTTTACCGGCAAGTGTTTTTTTGAAGGTTGAAGATACTGCCCTATTGTAACAACATCAACTCGGGCCTTTCTAAGGTCTTCCATGGTTTCTAATACTTCTTCTTCGAGTTCGCCAAGACCTAGCATTATTCCTGACTTTGTCCTATTTGCACCATTGTCGCGCAAATATCTTAAAGCTTCTAAACTTCTTTCGTATTTGGCCTGTATACGTACCTCTCTAGTTAGTCTTTTTACTGTTTCCATATTATGGGAAACTACTTCGGGTCTAACTTCGATTATGCGGTCTAAATGTTTTTCTATCCCTTGAAAATCAGGAATCAAAGTTTCTAATGTAGTTGAAGGGTTCATTCTGCGAATGGCCTTTACTGTTTCGGCCCAAATAATAGACCCCATATCTTTTAGGTCATCGCGATCAACTGATGTTATTACGGCATGTTTGATGCCCATCAAATTAATGGATCTGGCTACTTTTTCTGGTTCGGCCCAGTCAACGTCTTCAGGTCGACCAGTTTTAACGCCGCAAAAGCCACAAGAACGAGTACAGATATTACCTAAAATCATAAATGTAGCTGTACCTTCACCCCAACATTCTCCCATATTTGGACAACTGCCAGAGGTGCAAATTGTGTGCAGATCATATTTATCTACGAGTCCTCTTAATTGAGTGTATTTTTTACCTGTCGGTAATTTTACCCTCAACCATTTGGGTTTGCCCTTTGGTGGTGCTACACTATCTACGCCCATTATTGAATTTTCGACAAATATACGAACAAAATAATGTACGGATTAGGTGTGAATTAAAGTATCGGAATTATTTAAAAGTCCGATTTTCAACCCAAGATTTTCTTGAACTTACCTTTTGCTTGTGATTATTTCAGCCAATAGTTTCTTGGCCCTGAGAAGTTTAACTTTTATGTTATTTACTGGCTCGTTAAGCTCATTGGCAATTGCAGCATAACTTAATTCATGAAAATATCTTAGGTTGATGACTTCTTGATAATGTGGTTTTAGTTTTTTGATATTCTGAAGTAGGGTGGCCAAATTTTGTTCGGTAATCAATCTATCTTCGGCAGAAGGTGCATCGTCCAGGGCTTTCGTAATGGCTTCATTGTTTCCTCCTGCTTCTAGAACATTCCTTTTTCTTTTTCGGATAAGGTCAACATGAATATTTTTTGAAATGGTTATCAGCCAAGTTTTGAACTCATAAGAATCGTCGAAAGTATTTATCTTGTCAAAAGCTTTTGAGAACGTTTGAATGGTTATATCCTCGGCGTCATTCTCATTTTCCGTTCGCTTTAATTGAAAGCCATAAACATCATTCCAAAAAGTGTCCAACAAACTACTGAAAGCAATCTGGTTGCCCAGCTTGGCTTTCTTTATTGTGTCGAGTATTTTATTTTTAGTTTTGGCCAAAAGATTAAAGGTTTTAAACTTTGAGCGGCAAATCTCTATCGTAGTTCTGGGGTGGTGTTTTTCTTACAGTCCTGCTCACTTGGCAATTTTCCGCACATTCCACAGGCTTCACCTTCTTTGTTCAAGAAAGGGTTTTGGCTTGCACAGGTTCCCGCGAACTGACCATTTTTTTTAGACCATATTTTAATGGCGATACCAGCAAAAGCGAGCGCTAAAAGACCTATTGTTAGAAAAATCAACTTCATTTTAGAATTTTCCACAAAGATACAAAAAATAAAGCCCTGACGGTATAGTCAAGGCTTTATAAAAAGGTTTTGAAAATTGATCAATAATCAAATTTAGCAACAATATTTTCAACCGTAGGGGAGTTGTTTCCTCCTTTCGGTTCTATGGTAATATAGCTATAAGCTTTGTCTGCATATGGTAATGCCAACAATTTTTCATTTCCGGCCGCTTCATCTATAATCCCAAGATTTATCATTTCCCCATTGACCTCTGCCCACATCTGAAAACTTTGGTCTTCTGGAAGATTCGGTAATTTCTTGACATTGATATATGATAGTTTCTTAATTGGATTGATATAAGCGATAGCTTTCAATTCCTTTGCATTGTTGTTGCCTTTTACATTATATCTTCTTGTTTGAGGGCTGTTAAATAAAATGAATTGATTTCGAACATCAGCCAACTCTAAACGCATATCTTGTTTAAGGGTCTCGATTTTATTATTTACAATAATATTCTCTTCCTGAAGATTTTGATTTTGGTTCCATAGGAAATAGGAGGCACTTGCGAACATTACCGCAGCAAAACTAGCAGCAATAGCATACCTAACGAATTTTCTTCTACTGGAATTCTCAGATTTTATTCTTGATATGATCTTGTTCTTAAGCCCTTCAGGCGTTTTTATCGCGTGCATCTTGGCAAAAGTCTCCAAGTTATCCTGAAGTTCATTATAGGTTTTTCTCACTTCAGGGTACATGGCAATATACCTTTCCACTTGCAGGGATTCTTGGGTGTTTGTAGTACCCAATAAGTATTTCTCAAGCAAATCGGAATTCAAAAATATTTTTATCTTTTCTTTCATTACATCAGATTTAATAAAACGGTCAGCAGCATCGTAGAGCCATATATTTTTTTTAGCTCTCTTAAACCAATTTTCAATCTCGACTTAATAGTTCCCAGCGGAATATCCAATTCATCACTGGCCTCTTGTTGGGTCATTCCTTGAAAAAACAGAGCTTCAAGAACAATTTGGTACTTGTTTTCTATTTTATCAAGATTTTCACGAACATCCATCAATTCGGGTTTGATACTATCAACACCTAGATTATATACGTCAGAAACATCCATTTGGATTTCTTTATCCGATTTTGTGTTAACGCTTCTAAGTTTATCTATTGCCGCATTTCTCGTAATACGAAAGAGCCATGTGAATAATTTTGCTTTAGTGGCATCATAGGAATCTGACTTTTTCCAGATTTTCACAAAACTTTCCTGAAGAACATCTTGAGCTAATTCCTCATCACGGACTACCTTTTTTGCAACACCGTATAAAGTGTCGCCATAATGTTCATACAGGAGAGAAATGGCTTTTTCATTTCGTTCCTGTAATAATTCAACAATATGCTTTTCGAGAAGTGTGCTCATGCAATGGTTTGGTTTTGAAAAAATTAATGCCCTTGCGGCATCCAATCAATTCATTTTAACCGTATATCCTTTAAACGCTAATTTATAAAATTGATTGTTATAGCTGGCGTTATCTCAAAGTTTTAATTATATAAATGTGCAACTGGTAATTGTACATTTAGTTTTTGGTTAGTTTGGTTTGGTATAGCCCCTGTTATTCTTTAACAGGGGTTATTTTATGATATTCACTTCAGGGGTTATTGTAATTTTATAAACTTCAAAAACCTTATCTATAATTCTTTTGGCTAGGTCGAGTATTTCCTTTCCTGTTGCCTTTCCATGGTTTACCAATACTAGGGCTTGGTTTTTATGCACACCCGCATCACCATAACGTTTACCCTTAAAGCCACATTGCTCTATCAACCATCCTGCGGGAACTTTGTATTGGTCATCTGTAACTTTATAGTATCTAGCTTCTGGATGAGCAGTGATAAAAGTGTTGAATTCCAATTTTGTTAATACGGGATTCTTAAAAAAACTACCACTATTGCCCAATTTTTTAGGGTCAGGAAGTTTGCTTTGTCGAATAGTGACAACGGCATTGGAAATGTCTTTGATAGATGGTTTGACAATGCCTTGTTTTTTCAATTCACCCTCAATCGCGCCATAGGATGTATTTAGGTTGTGGTTTTCTTTAGTTAATCTAAACGTAACCGAAGTGATGATATATTGTCCTTTACCTTCATTTTTGAAAAAGGAATCCCTGTAGCCGAAATTGCAATCATCTTTTGTGAATGTCTGGATAGATTGATCCTCAATGTTCATGGCCTCACAGCTGACGAAATTGTCTTTGAGTTCAACACCGTAGGCACCAATATTTTGAATGGGGGCGGTTCCCGTATTACCTGGAATGAGTGACATGTTTTCCAAACCACCATAGCCTTGGTCGAGACACCATAGTATCATATCATGCCAAATTTCACCGGCCATTACTTTTAAAAGCACATATTCATTATCTTCTTCTAAGATATCCTTGCCCTTTATATTAATGTGTAATACCAATGCGTCAATGTCTTTCGTAATTAACAAATTACTCCCGCCACTCAAGATAAATTTGTTAGGGTAATCATCAAATTGCAATGCGTTTTTTAGCGCATTAACGCTTTTGATTTCGCAAAAATATTTTGCCAAAGCTTCAATGCCAAAGGTATTATGGTCTTTTAATGAAATGTTCTTTTGGATTTTCATTGGTCCTTATAAATCTTGAGAGCTTCATTTAAGATATTCACGGCTCTTTTAAGACTATCTTTGTCTAGGACATAGGCAATTCTAATTTGATTTTCGCCTAAGCCGGCAGAAGCATAGAAACCAGCAGCTGGTGCGACCATCACTGTTTCACCATTTACTCTAAACTCCTCTAATAACCACTGGGCAAAATCATCTGAATTTTTAACTGGCAATTCTGCAATGCAATAAAAAGCTCCTTGTGGACGTCCTATTTTAACACCATTTATTTTTTCAAGCTCTTGAATTAATATATTTCTTCTTTCAACATATTCCTCCTTTACATCATCAAAATAACTTTGTGGAGTGTCCAATGCTGCTTCACTGGCGATTTGAGCATAAGTTGGTGGTGATAATCTGGCTTGGGCAAATTTTAAAGCCGTTTTGATGATTTCTTTGTTTTTCGAGACTAAGCAACCGATTCGCGCTCCGCACATACTGTATCGTTTGGAAACAGAATCAACAATTACTGCATTTTCACTCAATCCTGGTTCCTGCAATATGGAGTAATGTTCCTTACCATCATAAATGAACTCTCTGTAAACCTCATCAGAGACAAGAAACAAGTTGTGTTCTTTAACGATGGATGCCAACTTTTGTATCTCTTCCTTACTATATAAATATCCTGTAGGATTGCCTGGGTTACATATAAGTATGGCCTTCGTTTTTTCGGTGATGAGCTTTTCGAACTCTTCAATAGGGGGTAGGGCAAAATTATTGTCAATTTGTGATACAACTGGTACAACTTTAATGCCCATTGCCGTTGCAAACCCATTATAATTAGCGTAAAATGGTTCCGGAATAATAATCTCATCATTTGCGTCTGCAATACTTCCCATTGTGAAGGATAGTGCCTCAGAACCTCCTGTTGTTACTATAATGTCCTGGGCCAGAACATGGATGTCATTTTTGGCGTAGTAATCAGCTAATTTTTCACGATAGGTCTCAGATCCCTCTGTCCTACTATACTCCAAAACAGAAAGGTTATTATTCTTGACTGCATCCAATGCAATTTGAGGGGTCTTGATATCTGGCTGTCCAATGTTCAGGTGAATCACCTTTGTGCCTTCTTTTTTAGCTTTTTCAGCATAAGGAACCAATTTGCGAATCGGAGATTCTGGCATTAAATGCCCTTTATTTGATATGGATGGCATAAACTTTAAATTTTAAACAAAAATGAGAAATCATAGCGTACAATACAATAGTTCTGCCCTTTTATTAATCTGTTGTAAATATGTTAATTAGCACGATTTTGAGGTAAATTTTCCGTAAATTGAAGAAGTACAATCTTTTTTAATCGGAATAATGAAAGTTTTTAAGGTGTTTTTATGGTCTGTATTGTTATGTCTACCAATTTTGGGAGCATCACAGACTTATGAATTACCTGAAGGACAGAAATATCAAAAGATAAAATTTCAATTAATAAATAATTTAATTATCATCCCGGTTGATGTTAATGGTAGTGAACTTTCTTTCGTCCTTGACTCTGGAGTTAACAAACCCATTCTTTTTAATATTACGGACCAAGATTCTCTTCAGATAAACAATGTTTCTGAAATTACGATAAGAGGGTTGGGAGAAGGCGAGCCAATTAAGGCACTAAGCTCCCGAGGAAATGCTTTCAATATTAAAAGTATTAAGAATCAAGACCAACTGCTTTACGTGGTTTTAGACAAGAGTTTAAATTTTTCAACGAGCTTGGGTATTCCCATTCACGGAATAATTGGGTATGATTTGTTTAGAGATTTTGTAGTTGACATAAATTATAATTCTAAAACGATAAAATTTCATGACCCTGAGCATTATGCCCATAAATCAATTAAAAAGGGCGAAACATTGCCTTTATCGATTATCAAGAAAAAGGCATATGTTGAGGCCAACGTATTTCTAGAAGATTCTGAGAACGTACCTGTTCGTTTATTGGTAGATACGGGAAGTAGCGATGCCATATGGCTTTTTGAGGATGATGATATTGAAATTCCCAAGCAGAATTATGAAGACTATTTAGGCATGGGTTTAAGCGGGAATATTTTCGGTAGACGTACCAAAGTTAATAGCATTAAAATTGGAAGTTTTGCTTTGAGAGATGCAAAAGCTGCTTTTCCTGATAAAAAGTCTTTTGGTTCGGTGAAAAACCTAGGAAATAGAAATGGAAGCGTTGGTGGTGAGGTGTTAAAACGTTTCAATATTGTTTTTGACTATACTCATAGAAAAATCACCTTGAGAAAGAATGGCATGTACAAAAATCCGTTTCATTATAATTTAAGCGGAATTACGCTTCAGCATGATGGTGTAAGGTATGTGTCTGAAAGAATAACCGATGGGAGAGGTGTAGTGCGGGAGAACAATGATTCATTTGGTAATGTCCAAATTCTTTTTGAGAATAATACTAGATTAAGTTTAGTTCCTGAAATAGTAGTTTCGGGTATTAGGGCAGGGAGCCCGGCTGAAAATGCTGGTCTTAAAGAAGGTGACGTAATATTGGCAGTGAACGGTAAAAGCGTCCATCAATATAAAATTCAAGAGATCATGCATATGTTAGATGCAAAAGAAGGTAAGCGGGTACGTGTCTTAATTGAGCGATATAATCGTGATTTGCTCTTTTCTTTTGTCTTGGAAAATATGTTCAATAAAAAAAGCCCTGACCAATAGTCAGGGCTTCTATTTATTAGTTTGTTGAATCTATTTATTTTGTTCCTTCTACATTAGCTTTTACTTCCCCCTTAATCTTCAAGACTTTGGTAGGAGTGTCTGCATTTGAAATTACGGTCACAGCTTTTCTGATAGGACCAACGCGATTTGTATCATATTTAACCTGTATCTCTCCAGTCTTTCCTGGTAAAATAGGCGCTTCTGGTTTCTTAGGGATTGTGCATCCACAGCTAGAGCTTACTTTGCTTATAATCAAAGGGGCATCACCTGTGTTTGTGAATTCAAATACACGAACACCATCACTTCCCTTGGTAATTTCACCATAGTCGACAGTTTCAGTTTTAAACTCAATTTTTGCCGCTGTATCCTGAGCGGTTAGGCTAAATCCTAAGAGTCCTACAAATAATACAAGTACTATTTTTTTCATCATTTTTTAGTTTTGGGTGAACCTCAAATGTAAATCTTTTTAGATGAACGTCCAAAATTCTTTTGTTATGTAATAACGTTACTTATTTTTGTTTCGTATTTATAATTGGGCAAAAACGCCATCCAAATTGATAATTTAACATATCTTTCCGGTCGCATTTTAAGCACCGTTTCACACTTATTCAAAAACTGTTCCAAAAAATGGATATCCCATCAAAATATGAGCCTCAAAAGGTAGAGAACCATTGGTATGATTACTGGACCAAGCATAACTACTTTCATTCAACACCTGATGAAAGAGAGCCTTACAGCATAGTAATACCGCCGCCGAATGTTACAGGTATCTTGCATATGGGACATATGTTGAACAATACCATACAGGATGTTTTGATTCGCAAAGCGCGATTAATGGGAAAGAATGCCTGTTGGGTGCCTGGCACAGACCATGCTTCCATCGCTACAGAAGCTAAAGTTGTGGCAAGATTAAAAGAACAGGGTATAGACAAGGCAGATTTATCTCGTGAGGAGTTTTTAAAACATGCTTGGGATTGGACTCATGAGTATGGTGGTGTTATTCTTGAACAACTTAAGAAGTTAGGCTGTTCTTGCGATTGGGAGCGAACTGCCTTTACGATGGATGATAATATGTCTGCCTCGGTGAATAAGGTTTTTGTTGATTTATTCAATAAAGGATTGATTTATAGAGGGCACCGGATGGTAAACTGGGACCCACAAGCTCTAACCACTTTATCCGATGAAGAGGTAATCTATGAAGAAAAGCAGGGTCTTTTGTACTATCTGTCCTATGAAATTGAAGGTTCAGATGAAAAAGTGACCATTGCAACTACCCGTCCCGAAACCATATTGGGAGATACAGCAATTTGTATCAATCCGAATGATGAGCGTTTCAAGCATTTGAAAGGTAAAAAAGCAATTGTTCCTATTTGTAATCGGGTAATACCCATTATTGAAGATGAATATGTAGATATTGAATTTGGTACAGGGTGTTTAAAAGTGACTCCGGCCCATGATATTAATGATAAGGCATTAGGGGAAAAGCATAGTCTTGAAGTGATTGATATTTTTAATGCAGATGCTACACTAAATAGTTTTGGACTACATTATCAAGGTAAAGACCGTTTTGTAGTTAGAAAAGAAATCAAAAAAGAGCTTGAAGAACAGGGTTTTTTGGTTAAGACTGAGAACTACATCAATAAAGTTGGCACTTCCGAGAGGACCAAAGCTGTAATAGAACCTCGTTTATCTGAACAATGGTTTTTGAAAATGGAGGATTTGGTAAAGCCAGCGATTAAAGCTGTTTTGGATTCTGATGATATTAATTTCTATCCAAAAAAGTTTGAAAATACCTATCGCCATTGGATGGAGAATATTCGCGATTGGAATATCTCTAGACAATTATGGTGGGGACAACAGATTCCTGCATATTATTATGGTGATGGGCAGAACGATTTTGTTGTTGCTGAAACGAAAGAGGAAGCCTTGGAATTGGCTAGAGCCAAATCCCAAAATCCAAACCTTAAAATTGAAGATTTAAAGCAAGACCCTGACGTGGTTGATACCTGGTTTTCTTCATGGTTATGGCCAATGACCGTTTTTAATGGAATTTTGGAACCAGATAATGAGGATATTAGTTATTACTACCCAACAAGTGATTTGGTGACTGGGCCAGATATTATCTTTTTCTGGGTTGCACGAATGATCATATCAGGTTATGAGTATCGTGATGAAAAACCCTTCGAGAATGTATATTTTACTGGATTGGTTCGAGATAAGCAACGTCGCAAGATGTCAAAGCAATTGGGTAATTCTCCTGATGCCTTAAAGCTCATAGAAAACTATGGTGCTGATGGCGTCCGCGTTGGTTTGTTGCTAAGTTCTGCCGCTGGTAATGATTTAATGTTTGATGAAGATCTCTGTCAGCAAGGAAAAAACTTTGCCAATAAAATATGGAATGGCTTTAGATTATTAAAGGGTTGGGAGGTTGCAGATTTGCCACAACCCGAGGCATCAAAATTGGGTATATCTTGGTACAAGGCCAAATTCAACCAGACTTTGGTAGAAATAGAGGATCATTTTAGCAAGTATAGAATTTCAGATGCCCTCATGGCAATATATAAGTTGGTTTGGGATGATTATAGCTCATGGTTACTTGAAATAATCAAACCAGCATATCAGCAGCCTATTGACCGTAAAACCTTTGATGAAGTTATTACACTTTTTGAAGGGAATTTGAAACTATTACATCCTTTTATGCCGTTCTTGACAGAAGAGATTTGGCAGCATATAGCCGAGCGCTCTCCTGAACAGGCTTTGGTTGTTTCACAATGGCCAGAAGGTAAAAATGTTGATAGTGCTTTAATCAATGAATTTGAGTTTGCAGCAGAAGTAATTTCTGGAGTACGTACGAAAAGAAAAGAAAAGAATATTCCTATGAAGGAAGCTTTAGAACTTTCTATATTAAATAAGGAAAGGACAAGTGATGCGTGGGATGTTGTAGTTAGAAAACTTACCAATGTTTCTAGTATATTTTATGTGGAAGCCGCGGTTGAAGGTGCTCTGTCTTTTAGAATAAAAAGTAATGAATATTTTATTCCAATTAGTGGGGCAGTTGACCTTGAGGCCGAAATTAAAAAGATTCAAGAAGAGTTAAAGTACACTAAAGGCTTCTTAATGTCTGTACAGAAGAAGTTGTCGAATGAACGGTTTGTAAACAATGCACCGGAAAAGGTAATTGAGATTGAGCGTAAAAAGCAGTCCGATGCCGAGGCAAAAATTGAAACCCTAGAGAAAAGTTTGGCGAGTCTGTCTTAAAATAAGCCGTAAAAAATAAACTGGATTCGATTAGTTTAATTCCTGTTTTTATTAAAGCACATGAAAAAATCCCTTATAGAAAAGATTGTACAGGTCTGCGATGCAAAAATTAAAGCTAAAGGGGAAAATGTTGGATTGTCGTTCTATGCCTTCTTTTCAAACAAAAATGATAATCCGGAATTATTGATGGAGATGGCGCAATGGTGGATATTAGAAAACAAATTGGATCATTTTGAGAAAGCAGTGAAAATCAAAGCAATGGTTGCGTGAGTTTTGTAGTGATTCTATCCTGGATGGGTTTTAGTTGAAATCCCATTGAAAATAATTGAAGAAGTCCGATGTAGTGTGTATATTTAGACAAAACACTTTACAATGAAACTATTCTTATTTTTTGCTCTTTTGCTTCTTGTGCTTCCTGTTAATGCTCAAGAAGAAGTTGAAATTCTCCCAGCTGAAATACAAATAAAAACGGCAGTGCTACCAGCACCAGAAGCTGACCAAAAAGGTGCTATGGTATATGGGTATAATGACAAGGGTGAAATGGTTGTACTTCGTGAAGGCACCAATAATTTGATATGTATTGGAGACAACCCCAATAAAGAAGGCGTGAGTGTTTCTTGTTACTCTAGTAAACTAGCAGTTTTTATGGCCCGCGGGCGTGAACTTTCTGCTGAGGGTAAAGACTTTAAAGAAAAGCGTGAAATTAGAGGTGCTGAGGTTGCTTCTGGAAAAATTCCTATGCCAAGGGATCCCAGCATGACCTATATTTTCTATGGGAAGGACGAAAACTACGATAAATCCACCGGGGAGCTAAAAGATGGGCAATTTAGATATGTGATCTATACCCCTTTTGCTACTCCAGAATCAACAGGATTACCAATTAAGCCTCACGCAAAAGGAATGCCATGGTTAATGGATCCAGGAACGCATAGGGCCCATATAATGGTCGGTCCTTTCAATTAATCACAACAAATTTCAAACGATTTTATTAATTTGATTTAGAAATTGGAAAACATGACAATTGTCAAGCTTTCAATCTATTCAAATTTGTATTTTTAATAAATTAAGAATTAATTAAATGGGATATACCGCCGAGGACTTTTTTAAAGCAAAGACTAGAAAAGAATTAATTAAGATTGCACAAAAAAAGGATATTAAAGTTCAAAAGGTTGTAAAAAACCTGAAATACGAAATTGAATTAAGTAAGCTTCAAAGCGAACTAGTTAACCTACAACAGTGGATTACAAAGAACAATTTACGTGTCGCTGTTTTATTTGAAGGTCGGGATGCTGCAGGTAAAGGTGGATGTATAAAACGCTTTATAGAGCACTTGAATCCTCGTTCTTCCCGCGTAGTAGCCTTGTCCAAACCTACTGACAATGAAAAGGGACAATGGTATTTTAGAAGATATATTAAAGAACTACCTAATCCTGGTGAAATTGTCTTTTTTGACCGTAGTTGGTACAATCGAGCTGTGGTGGAACCGGTTATGGGTTTTTGTACTAAAGATCAATATGAGCAATTTATTGTTCAAGTGCCCGAATTTGAGCATATGTTATACGAAGACGGTGTTATCATAATTAAATTTTGGTTTTCAATATCTAAGGAAGTTCAAAACAAGCGTTTCAATGCGCGTTTGAATAATCCATTAAAAGAATGGAAGTTTAGTCCGGTTGATAAAATGGGGCAGGTTCTTTGGGATAAATACACTTATTATAAAGAACAGATGTTTTCTAAGACCCACACTAATTTTAGCCCATGGATAATTGTTAAGACAAACGATAAAAAAACTGCACGACTAGAAAGTATGCGTTATTTGCTTTCAAGATTTGATTACCTAGATGAGGAAGACAGTTCTAATTTGATACAACCCGATCCAAATGTGATCGTTCGCTATTATAGGAATGCAAAACAAATTGATATTTAAAATGGAGAATATACAGAACATGAGCATATCACCGGAGGAATTGGAGCTGTTAAACTCTAAACTTGGTCTACGAAGTTTGTTTGCAAGTAAAAATATTGATCTAGAGAAAACTCTCCGAGAAATAAAATATGAACTACGATTACGAGAGCTTCAGGCAGAACTAGTAAAGTTGCAAGCTTGGGCAATCGAAAACAGAAAGAAGATAGTAATTCTTTTTGAAGGTAGGGATGCTGCAGGAAAAGGAGGGGCTATTCGGAGAATTACCGCACACATCAATCCAAGATATTTTAGAATAGTTGCCTTGAACAAACCTACTGAAGATGAACAGGGGCAATGGTATTTTCAGCGTTACGTTAATAAATTGCCTAAGCCTGGTAAAATTGTATTTTTTGACCGTAGTTGGTACAATAGGGCAGTGGTTGAACCAGCTCATGGCTTTTGTACCGAAGAGGAATACAAGATTTTTATGTCTCAGGTGAACGATTTTGAGAAAATGATAATGGAATCTAATACCTATTTGATAAAATTTTACTTCTCAATTACAAAAGAAGAACAAGGTAAGCGATTTGATGATATACAGAAGAGTAATTTGAAGCGCTGGAAGATGACCCCAATGGACGAAAGGGCACGAGAGCTCTGGGATGTGTATACTGGGTATAAAGAGGTTATGTTAAAAGATACAAACTCGGATCATGCTCCTTGGGTTATAATTGAGGCGAATAAAAAGACTGAGGCCCGTATAGCGGCAATTGAGCATATTTTAAAGACTATTCCTTATAATAAATAGAAAGAGGAGAAGGTATAATCAATCATATTTCGATTTAATTATATTTGTTAGATACAAAATAAGTAACTAATTGGAGGCCTACGCAAATGCCCTTTTATATGCGATTCCCTTTTTTATGATTCTTCTGATCATAGAGATTGCCTATGGTTATTTTATAAAAAATCAAAAGCATAAGGTGCTCGATTCTGTATCGAGTATAAGTTCGGGACTTACTAATATCATCAAGGATTCATTGGGTATTGGTATTATAATTGTCAGTTACCCTTATTTATTGGAGAATATTGCCTTATTAGAAATCAAGGCAACGTGGCTTGTTTGGTTGATAGCGTTTTTGGCCTTAGATTTTGCTGGGTATTGGAACCATCGATTAAGTCATAAAGTTAATTTTTTTTGGAACCAACATGTTATACACCATAGCAGTGAGGAGTTTAATCTTGCTTGCGCCCTACGGCAATCAATTTCAAATCTTCTTGGGTACTTTCCATTGTTATTGATTCCTGCGGCACTTCTTGGAGTACCGAGTAAGGTTATCGCAATTCTAGCTCCTATACATTTATTTGCCCAATTTTGGTACCATACGCAGTATATTGGGAAAATGGGGTGGTTGGAATATATTATTATAACCCCTTCTCAACATCGGGTTCACCATGCAATTAATCCAGAATACATTGATAAAAATCTTGGACAGATTCTTTGTGTTTGGGATCGTTGGTTTGGTACATTTCAAGAAGAACTTAAAGATGTTCCACCTCAATACGGGGTATTGAAGCCAGCTGCCACTTGGAATCCAATCATCATTAATTTTCAACATATTTGGCGCTTGATGAAGGATGCCTGGCGCACCAAGAATTTATTGGATAAATTACGTATTTGGTTTATGCCAACCGGTTGGAGACCTGAAGATGTCAAAGAAAAATACCCCATTCAAATCATTGAGGATGTATATCATTTTGAACGATACGAAACACGGGCATCATCAGCTCTAAAAGGATATTCAATTTTTCAATTATTGATGACAACAGCACTGTTGCTCTTTATGTTCTATAATTATTCTAAAATAGGCATTGATGGGTTGTTATTGTTCGGAGCGTTTGTTTTTGTCGGTATCTACGGGTATACCACTTTAATGGACGGTAAAATTTATGCGGTATGGATTGAAACTATACGCGCCATATTAGGCCTTGCGCTGATCTGGATAACGGGTGATTGGTTTGGAATTGATTCTTATTCCAGTTTTGGAAGCAGGTTTGTTGCTATCTATTTCCTGATTACTATAATTGCCGCATTGTATTTTACCTTTTTTGAAGGTAGTCCCCCTTTAAATAAAGCCACTCTTAATTGATATCATAAAATGATTAGACCATATATTTTAGCAGAAACGAACTGGAAAGCGCTAGAAAATGCCAAATTTGATTTGGCTATTTTGCCATGGGGAGCAACTGAAGCACATAATTATCATCTGCCATATGCTACTGATGTTTATGAGAGTGACGCTCTTGCTGCCGAATCAGCTAGGTTGGCTTGGGAAAAAGGGAGCAAGGTCATTGTTCTACCATCTATTCCTTTTGGGGTCAATACTGGTCAATCAGACATCTATCTCGATATTAATTTAAACCCTACGACTCAGTTGGCAATTTTGGCAGATGTGATAGAAGTACTTAACCGTCAGGGAATAAAAAAGTTACTGATTTTCAATAGTCACGGAGGAAATAATTTTAAACCCTTGGTAAGAGAACTGGGTTTAAAATTTCCTGAAATGTTCATTTGTTTTTCTAATTGGTTCCAATCACTGAACAAAACTGAATATTTTGATGAAGAAGGGGATCATGCCGATGAAATGGAAACTAGCCTTATGCTCTACCTAAGACCTGATTTGGTACTCCCCAAGAAAATATGGGGTTTGGGTTCTTCCAAAAAATTTAAAATCAAATCATTTTCCGAAGGATGGGTTTGGGCAGAACGCAAATGGTCAGAAGTCAGTGAAGATACAGGGATTGGTAATCCAATGCAATCGACAACAGAAAAAGGTGAGCGTTTCTTTAAAGACGTGACCATTAAAATTGGACAATTTATCCACGAATTAAGTAATTCAGATTTAGCAGACCAATACGAGTAGAAAAAGCTAAGAACCTGTTTTGATTTCTTTTTTAACTAACTTAATATATGCTTTCATTGCATCTTCTCGACTAATATCTTGAGCTTGAATCAATGCGTTTGCCTTGAATGCATTTATAAGGGGGGTTTTGCTCCCAGGGTTGTCAAAATTCTTTTTTGCAATCTTGTAGTAAGCATATAACTTGAGTAACAGATCTGCAGGTAATGGCTCCTTGTAACTGTTTAAAAACTCAACAGCTTCTTCAAAATTCTTAAGTAAGGTCTCCTTTTTCATTTTTGTCAACAAAGGTTGCAATACAGGTCTTGGCGCCAATAACTTTCTGATTTAGTTGAACGACAATGCCACAATCCAAAGGTAATAATAAGTCGACCCTAGAACCAAATTTGATAAAGCCCGCGTCCTCACCTTGATGAACACTTTCACCTTCTTCAGCATAATTTACAATACGCCGTGCCAGTGCACCCGCTATTTGTCGATAAAGTATTTCTCCAAATTTTGGTGTATTTATGACCACGGTAGTACGTTCATTATCTGTGCTCGACTTAGGGTGCCAAGCAACTAGATATTTGCCAGGATGATATTTTGAATACTTAATTGTACCGCTTATTGGATATCTTGTAACGTGTACATTTAAAGGGGACATGAATATCGAAACCTGCATACGTTTTTCATTAAAATATTCAGTTTCCATTACTTCTTCGATGACAACTACCTTGCCATCAACTGGAGCTAATATTTCATCAAAAAGATTGTTGGCTCCTCTTTTAGGGTTTCTAAAGAATTGAAGTATCAAAACTAGAACAACTATGGCCGCTAACTGCAGTCCCCATCGTACCCAATCATTGAGCACATAAAACTCTGAAAGTAAAACAGTTGCCACAACAAGGAAAAAGGTGATCAATATGATAGTTTGACCCTCTCTATGAAACATAAGCGAAAATATTAAGTGTTAAATATGCAAAAGGTGCAGCAAAAACCATACTGTCTAAACGGTCTAGCATTCCGCCATGCCCTGGTAATATAGCCCCGCTGTCTTTAACTCCTGCTGACCTTTTGAATTTTGATTCTATTAAATCCCCTAGAGTTCCAAAAATCACTATTACCGCTGCCAGGATCATCCATTGTAACGGGCTGATTATAGGTTCATATTTGCCCAAAAAGTATGCTGCAACAAATGTAAACACTAACCCTCCTAATGTGCCCTCAATGGTCTTTTTAGGAGATACTGCAGTGAATAGTTTGTTGCGACCAATGGTGCTTCCAACTAGATAAGCGAAAGAATCATTTACCCATATCATTATGAAAATGCCCATAATCAATAATTTGGCAAATTCATTGTCTTTGTAAGGAATCATTGTCAAAAAAATACATCCTCCTCCAATATAGAATAGACCAATTATAAACTTTTGAAAAAAATTGAAAGGCCTTTCTTTTTTTGAAAACAGAAAAAAGAGCAAAGCAATATTCATTGAAATCGTAAGGAACATTAATATATTAATGAGCCATTTATCATGTACTAAATAAATAAATGCCCACCATAAAGCCAAGTAAGCAATAAAAATATGATACCCCTTGAGATGTACCAATCTTTTGTATTCATATAAACAGGCCAGCCCAAATGTCATGAATAAAAAATCAAAAGCGTCTGAACTAAGGAATACTGCCGAAAGTAATAGGATAATGTACACGGCTCCGGAAAGTGCTCTTCTTAAAACTTCTTTCATACTATAGATCTTCCAAAAGTAAAAGGTACAAATTTTTGGAGCTGCTACCGTATGTTAAAAAATCATTTGAGTTTTCGTTTGTGGCCTGAAAGTGCTTTAACGTAGTTATGTTCGCTGGAATACTATGCCCGTATTTCTTTTTAATTTTCTTTAAGCCTTCACCAATGGATTCAACAAGTTGACTTGTAGTCGCAAAAACAATAACATTGCCAGGGAGCTCATTGAGTTTCTTTTCCATCAACTGGTTGGAGCAAACTAAGATAGAACCATTTTGTGCTATCAAATGCTCACAAGTTGTGAAGAATACTTCACTTTCTTTGGTTTTATGTGTAAAGCTTATTGTTTCCTTGGCAAACCTATCTTCAAGCATAGGATTCATGGCAAAGAAAGGTTGATTTTCCCAACTATTTTCTATGACAATGTTTTTAAGCGCTTCTGATATCTCCTGAAATGAATCGCAGTAAATAAACTTACCGCCATTATTTTTAAAGTGAATGGTGAATTTTTCGTCTACAGGAATGTTCAAATCAGGCATATGAACCCCTCGGGTTTCTGCTGTTTCCTTAGAAACCTTTTTCTTTCCACCACCAAAAAGTTTATCAATTAGCCCCATTAACTTAATTAAAGCTTCTTATCGTGTTCAGTATATGTTAGAACAACGTAAAATGTACCTATTTATTTTCTTTTTCTTTCTCCTCTATGGTTGAAGTATCCTCATCTGTTTTGGATTCTTCCTTAGTAACTTCCTGCCCTTTTTCATCAAACGCCTTGTCAAATGGTCTTTTCCCGAAAATCTTTTCCAAATCTTCCTTGAAAATAACTTCTTTCTCTAAAAGACGCTCAGCCAATTCAGTTAGTTTATCCTTGTTTTTTTCCAGCACATCAATGGCTCGTTTGTATTGCTCCTCAATAATCTGCGAAATCTCTGCATCAATTTTCCTGGCAGTTTCTTCGCTATAAGGTTTTGTGAAACCATATTCGTTCTGACCTGAGGAATCATAATAGGTAAGATTTCCTATTTCATCATTCAGTCCATAAACGGTCACCATAGCCCTGGCCTGTTTTGTTACTTTCTCAAGATCACTAAGTGCTCCTGTAGATATTTGGTCAAATATTACTTTTTCGGCTGCTCTACCACCTAAGGTGGCACACATTTCATCTAACATTTGTTCGGGTCGAACAATAAGTCTCTCTTCAGGTAAATACCAAGCCGCACCTAATGATTGTCCTCGAGGAACAATGGTGACTTTTACCAAGGGTGCAGCATGTTCTAGCATCCAACTCGTAGTAGCATGGCCAGCCTCGTGATAAGCAATAGTCTTTTTTTCTCCAGCAGTTATTATTTTGTTCTTTTTCTCAAGACCGCCAACAATCCTATCGACGGCATCCAAAAAATCTTGCTTGCTTACAGCTTTTTTCTCTTTACGGGCAGCAATTAGCGCTGCTTCGTTACAAACATTCGCTATGTCCGCGCCTGAGAAACCGGGTGTTTGTCTTGCCAAGAAATCCAAATCTAAAGTCTCGGCAGTTTTTATAGGCCTTAAATGAACTTCGAAAATCTCTTTTCGTTCCCTTATATCGGGTAAATCAACATAAATCTGCCTGTCGAAACGACCAGCACGCATCAAAGCTTTGTCCAAGACATCTGCTCGGTTTGTGGCTGCCAGAACAATTACATTGGTATTGGTCCCAAACCCGTCCATTTCTGTCAATAGTTGATTCAGGGTATTTTCGCGCTCATCGTTAGAACCTGTAAAATTGTTTTTACCTCTAGCTCTACCAATTGCATCAATCTCATCTATAAATATTATTGCCGGAGATTTGTCTTTGGCTTGTTTGAATAAATCTCTAACTCTAGATGCACCCACACCCACGAACATTTCAACAAAATCTGAACCAGAAAGAGAAAAGAACGGTACTTTGGCCTCACCAGCAACGGCTTTAGCCAATAAAGTTTTACCGGTTCCTGGAGGTCCGACCAATAAAGCTCCCTTTGGAATTTTCCCTCCCAAAGAAGTGTACTTATCAGGATTTCTTAAAAATTCTACGATTTCTTCAACTTCTTCTTTTGCTCCTTCCAAACCAGCAACGTCCTTAAATGAAGTACGAGTGTCAGTTTTTTCATCGAATAATTTAGCTTTTGATTTGCCTATGTTGAATATTTGCCCTCCGGCACCACCACCTCCGCCGCCAGACATTCTGCGCATAAGATATATCCAGATACCAATAATCAGAACAAATGGGAGTATACCTAACAAAAGCTCACCCAGATAATTTGATTCCTTGTCGAATTCAACAACTGTATCCAGGCTTTCAGCTTTTTTTATCTCTGTAATTTCATTTTGAAAAATCTGAAGATCTCCAAAGTCCAATATATATTGCGGTATTGCACCCGTTGAGGGTAAGAAAGGTTTTTCTGCAACTTCTTTATGAACCGCCTTTTGAAGGGCTTCATCTGTCAAAAATACCTTGGCTTGGTCGGTATTGGTAATGATAATTATTTTTTCAATATCACCATTCCTCAAATACTCTTGTAATTCTGATGTGGTTGTTTTTTTGGTGTTAGCTAAGTTGCCCCCCCCGATAAATTGAAAACCAATTAAAAACACTGCTATTAATCCATAGATCCACCATGAACTGAATTTAGGTTTTTTGGGAGTTGTATTATTATCTTTTGCCATTCTTTTTTTTTACTGATTTACACTACTTTCAATTACCGTGAATTTGGCGTCACCCCAAAGACCCTCAATATCGTAGTATTCCCTAATTTGTTTTTGGAAAACATGTACTACTACATTAACATAATCCATTAACACCCACTCTGCATTATCCTCACCTTCTACATGCCACGGTTTGTCTTTAATAGCTTTACTAACTGTTTTTTGGATTGAACCTACTATTGCATTTACATGAGTGTTCGAAGTACCATTACAAATAATAAAGTAGTCACATACGGTATTTTCTATTTCTCTTAGGTCCAGTAAATTTATATCGTGCCCTTTTACTTCTTCTATTCCCTGTAAAATTAATGCAATTAACTCATCTGCACTAGCTTTCCTTTTTTGCATTCAATAATTTTAGTTTATACAAAGTTATTATTTTTTTGTTCTTTTAACCCTAGTTTTTAACATTAGATTCTACTTTCTCATATTGGGTATTACATGCAGATAATCAAACTTAGTGCCACGGACTCTACAAATCTTTACTTAAAAGATTTAATGGGTTCACATTCTTTAGAAGATTTTACGGTAGTAATTGCCAATGATCAAACTATGGGTAGAGGACAGTTGGGTACTATCTGGGATTCAGAACCTGGTAAGAATCTGACATTTAGTGTTTTAAAGAAAATGAGTTCAGTTAATTTTCCAAATCTGTTCATGTTGAATATTTGCGTGTCATTAGCAATTTATTCTGCTCTTAAAAAGTTGAACATACCCAATTTAAAAGTCAAGTGGCCTAACGACATTCTGTCAGGTAATGCGAAGATTTGTGGAATTTTAATTGAGAATATTCTCGCTGGTAATCGTATTCACGCCTCAGTTATCGGTATTGGCTTGAATGTGAACCAAATTTCATTCAATGATCTACCAAAAGTAACTTCTTTGAAATTATCACTAGGTAAATCCTTTGATTTGGAACCTGTTTTGAATTCAATAACACAGGAATTGAAGCTAATCTTTGAAAGATGCCAACTTGAAGGAACCCTCGAATTAGAAGAGGAATACACTCAATTATTATTCAGAAAAGACAAACCCTCAACTTTTAAATCCAAAGAAGGTGAAATGTTCACTGGGATTATTCGCGGTATCTCTAAAGAAGGAAAACTTATGGTTGCCCTAGAAGATGAAGTTTCAAAAGAATTTAATCTAAAAGAAATAACCCTTTTGTATTGATTTAAATTGAATCTAAATTTTCTGATAAGGTGCCCATGAATTTAGTAATGGGCGATTTAATCATCATGGCCATCATTGCATTGAACTCACCTGCAAAACTCAAGATGATTTCACTTTCATTCTCTCCAAGTTCAATAATGTCAGCCGTCAGGGTAAAGGGCAATTTATCACTTGCTGCGCCTAAAACTATTTTATTATTAGGGTGTTGCTCATTTCGCTGAAGCACAATTTCGGGCATTCCTTTAAGTGCAAAGAGAAAACGGTCCTCGTTGATGACTTCGAATTTATCTATATTTTCCGGCATCAATTTTTCAAAATTCTCGAGCTTGGTCAAAAATTCAAATACTTCTTGACTACTTTTATTTACGGTCCTTTTAGGAGTTTCTATATGCATGTTTTAATTATTGTTGCCATTCTGAGGGTTTTTTACGCCACTCCATCAATGTTTTTAGTTGTTCTTCTTTTATATAGCCTGTTTCCGAAGCTTGTTCAATTAAATGGTTATAATCAGATAAAGTATGTAACTCAAGCTTTTTTTCAGCGAAATTTGCGTCGGCCACATCAAATCCATAAGTAAAAATGGCAAGCATACCTTTGATATTGGCTTGGGAAGCTTCAAGTGCGTCAACAGCATTCAGACTACTTTTGCCAGTACTTATTAAATCCTCGATTACAACTACAGTTTGGTTTGGTTCTAAATAACCCTCTATTTGGTTTTGTCTGCCATGAGATTTTGGTTCTGGTCGTACGTAAATGAAAGGCAATCCCATATAATCAGCAACCAAAGCCCCAATTCCAATGGCGCCAGTGGCTACACCGGCTATGACATCAGGTTTACCATAAAGATTTTCAACCTGTTTGGCCATTTCTTCGCGTACAAAATTGCGAATCATGGTATAGGATAATATTATTCTATTGTCACAATAGATTGGTGATTTCCATCCTGAAGCCCAAGTAAAAGGATTTTCAGGATTCAACTTAATTGCATTAATTTGCAATAGAAGCTCTGCAGTTTTTTTTGCGGTGTTTTTGTCTAAAACCATTAAGCAAATGTATAAAGTTTTTGTTAAAGAATTACCTCTGATTTTAACAAATAATCTATCTGAAATAACCAACAGCAAATACTTTCTGTTAAATGGGGAATCTATACAGGAAGCCATTGGTCTGTTGTCCAAGAAAAAGATAAATGAAGCTTACATTTATCATCCCAACCATGAGGAATTATTAAAAAAATTCTGTAAAAACATTCCGAGAGTAGTAGCAGCTGGGGGGGTTGTTACAAACAAAGAAGGTAAGGTTCTATTTATTTACCGCAATGATAAATGGGATTTGCCGAAAGGAAAACTTGATAAGGGAGAGACAATTGAAGAGTGTGCCATTAGAGAAGTTGAGGAAGAGACTGGGGTTAAAAAACTTAAAATCGAAAACTTTCTGAGAACAACTTACCATATTTTTAAACGCAATGGGCAGTTTAAATTGAAAGAAGTACATTGGTATGCCATGAAAACCTCCTACGACGGTGAATTGAAAGGGCAGAAAAGTGAGGGAATAGAGAAGGTAAAATGGAAAGGCCCAAAAAAAATAAAAAAAGCCCTTACCAATTCTTACGTAAATATCAAATCTCTGTTCGGGGAATGATATTTTAATCTTTCAAACTTTTTGGGTTTTATTCGACAGGTCTTGTTATATCAATTATCTCGGCTCTGCTAACAGGCTTAGTGTTGAAAGATATCATATGATGTGTTCTTTCATTATAATTCGCCCAATTTTGATGGTCTATAGGGTCGATTGAAGAAGTCACAATATTAATCCGGACTTTTTCCTTTATAGGGAGTTCTACAAAATCTTCTAAGAATTGCCATCCATCCATAATTGGCATATTGATATCCAAGAAAATAATTTCGGGAACAGGGTTGCCGTCATTCATTGCCTTTTTTATGCCATCAATGGCTAATTTACCATTTCCGAAAGTGCTAATGGTATTACATTCTATCGAATTAAGCATTTTCCGAATTCCGAAAACCATAATTGGATCATCATCTACTATAAAAATTGAATTAATTTTCTTCATTGAAATAAATATTAAATGTTGTTCCAGATCCAACTGTACTTGATACGGTTACTTTTCCGTTCATTGCCTCTATTTGATTTTTCGTGATGTAAAGTCCAATGCCTCTAGATCCATTGGTATTGTGGAAGGTCTTGTACATTCCGAATAGTTTATCACCATATTTTTTTAAATCTATTCCAAGTCCATTGTCCTCAATGCTCAGAATGGTAAACCCATTTTTACTTTCGGTACTTAATTTGATAACCGGGTCTCGCTTTGGGGATTTGTATTTAATGGCGTTGGTAATAAAATTCACCAAAATACTTTCGACATATGTAGGGATGGTAGGTATGTAAACATCATCCGAAATTTTGTTGTAAATTTTTACTTTTTTCTTCTTAAGTAGCCCATCAAGTTTATTCGTTACCTTATTTATTTTTTTATTCAGATTTATTGATTTCTTTTTTAAGTTGATGTTTGTGCTAATTGCAAGAACCTGATTAAGGTTTTCTAAGGTTTCAAGTAAATTATTGGATGCATCTTCAAGCATTTTAATTATGTTGTTTCTCTCAGTCTCATTTTTCTCATTGATCAAGAATTCTAAGAGCATAGAAAAATTTGCGGAGTGTGATCTTAAATTATGGGAAACTATATGGGCAAATTCCAAAAGTTTCTTGTTTTGTAAAGAGGTAACATTTATTAAACCTCTAAGTTCTTCCTCTTTTTGCTTTAACTCAGATATGTCTAGACTAATTCCAACTAATCCAGTTACACTTCCGTCTTCCCCTTTTAAAGGGATTTTAGAGCTTAGAAAAGTACTAATGGTCCCGTCTTTTTTCTTTTTAATGGTCTCTTGTCCAAGTATTGGTTTTAAGGTACTAATTACCCCCAGGTCCTCATTACGAAATTCTTGAGCCGTTTTCTTATCATATAAATCAAAATCACTCTTCCCTAAGAGTTCCTCCTCACTGTCCACGCCCAGATAATCACATTCTGCCTGATTGACCAAAATTTTTCTTGACTGGGTATCCTTTATATATACGTTTAATGGTAAATTGTCAATCAGTGTTTTTAATAGTTTTCGTTCTTCTCTTATTTGCTGCTCTTTTTTCACCGATTCAGAAATATCCTGAATTATTGTCCAAACTAATTTTTCTCCTTTTCTATTTACGATCAATGATTTATTTATAATCACTGAATATTCTTTACCATCTTTATTGATGATTTTTTCTTCAAATGGGCCAAAAGCTCCATTGTTTTCTAGTTCGAGGTTAATCTGCTCTTTGTTTTGGTTATTGGTATTTTTTAGAAAATCCCAAAAAACAATCTCATCAATATTTGTTTTATCATATCCAGAAATATTTTCAAAAGAGGGGTTGAAATCTAAAATTCTCCCAGTTTCATAATCGTACAAAATGAAACTAATCGGTGACATTACATATAATGTCCTAAATTTTTGTTCGCTCTCTTTTATTTTGTCTCTGGCTGCAACCATTTCAGTAATCATTCTACCTTCAGCTAGCAGAGAAACGACTTTGTTATTGTCATTGTAAATGGGCTTTAGTGAAAAATCGACCGGAATAGGATTTTTATCCTTGTCTAGAACTTTAATCTCACTTCGCATGAATTCACCTTTGGCAGCTGATTTCACCACCTGTTTTAACCCTCCTTTTACAAAATCTGGTATGGGCCACCAATAGGCGTCCCAGAATTTTTTACCTACTATGTCTTCTAATTTTTTATTTGCAAAATCAAGTGCAGTGTCATTGATTTCTAAAAGAGTGCCATCGATGTCAAGAATTCCTGTAAATTGATAAGAGGAATTAAAAATGCTTCTGAAGTACCTGTCTTTTTCTTCGAGTTTTATTTCGGCATCCCTTTTTTCCGTAATGTCCAAAGACATTCCGATTATACCAGCTACCTCATTATCTTCATTTAAAAGTGGAATTTTTGAGCCCAAAAAGAGAGTCTCTTTTCCATCTTTAGTTTTACAGATATCCTCTCTAGCTAATATAGGTATAAGCGAGTCCATCACTTTGTACTCCTCATCAGCTGATAATTGAGCAGATTTTTTGTCTAGAAAGTCAAAATCTGTTTTCCCTAAAAGTTCTTCAGGATTTTTTGCCCCATTGAATTCACATTCTGCCTTGTTGACTAAAATTTTCCGTAAATTAATGTCTTTGACATAAATGTTAATTGGAAGATTGTCTATTAATGTTTTAAGTAGTTGTTCACTTTCCCTGGTTTTTATATCTGATAATACTTGTTCATTAATGTCTTTGAATGTGCCGATAAGGCCAATGAATTTATTATTCTTAAAAACGGGTTGACCAGATGCAATTACCCATATTTCATTGCCTTTTTCTGTTATGATTTGTAATTTTTCATTCCAGGACTTGCCTTCTCTCATGGCTAAGTCAAATGCCATGGATATTGTATTTCGACTATGACCGTTTTTATAATAATTAATGGCAGTATCAATGTTGGGTTCAAAATTTGTATTTACCTCATGAATATCTTTGGTAATATCGCACCAAAGAAGGCAATCTTTTACTGCATCATATTCCCATGTCCCAGTTTTTGTCGTTTCTGACTGCACATTTATGAGTGCCTCAAGTTTTGCTAGTTTTAAATCATTTAAAACTCTTTGGGTTACATCTTCTATTTGTATGATGACTCCAATGATATTTTCTTTTTCATCATACCAGGGGAGATCGATCCATTCGAACCATTTTTCCTCGTTATTTTCATCAATATGGTTTTCGATACGGCCTTCATGGATAATTCCTTTTAGGCATTCTTTGAGAATTTTTTGATGACTGTCAAAGCTTTTTCCTAAAAGTTGATTTATTTTCTTACCTGTAATCTTTCTGTCTGTGAAATCAAAAGCATTGATCCACCGATCAGAAGCATGTACTACTTCTAATTTTTTATTTAAAAAAGCAGTTGCTTGTGGCAGCTGTTTTATTAAATAATTATTAGGATCTATTTGACTTCTTTTTATCATATTACAGATATTTCTTACTAAAGTAGAAGTATTTTGTAATATTCATTAACCTTTGTTGTGAATAGGGCTATACTAGTTGTGATACCTTATTTATTCAGTATGAAGACGAATTCGATAACGTTTATACGAGAGAAAATGATTACAATTTAATAGCCAATAAAAAGCTTTTAGAGAAAGTGTTTATATATTTAATAACAACTGTTGATTGGACTATTTTACCTTTACACTATCTGGAACCAAAATTGAATAATTCCCACCATTTCGTATCACATCCCTTACTATTGAAGAGCTTATATATGACTTGCCTGAAGAAGTAAGTAAAAAGACGGTCTCAATTTCAGATAATTTTCTATTTGTATGGGCAATTGCTTTTTCGAATTCAAAATCTGCTGGATTTCTCAAACCTCGTAAAATAAATTCTGCGCCAATCTTTTCGCAAAAATCAACAGTAAGTCCTTCATAGGTCATTACTTTTATTTTGGGTTCATTTTTAAATGCACCATTGATGAATCCAAGACGTTGATCTAAAGTGAACATATATTTCTTGTCCGCATTAATACCTACCGCTATGATCAATTCATCAAAAAGGGTAATGCCCCTAGAGATAATGTCATGATGACCTAGGGTTAGAGGGTCAAAGGAACCTGGAAAAATAGCACGTCTCATGATGTAAATTTAGTGGTTTTTGGGCAATACTTCCTCAATAGCACCTCCGAACAATTCAGATAATGAAATTCCAGCTTCGCCAGCTTGTTGAGGTAATATACTTTCTGTTGTAAGGCCTGGAGTGGTATTCATTTCTAACATAAACGGTTCATCACCTATAAAAATGAACTCACTTCTTGAAAATCCGGTCATTTTCAGAACGTCATAAGCTCGTTTTGCAGCTTGAATCACGTTTTTTTCTTGTCGGGAACTGATCCTGGCGGGTGTTATTTCCTGTGACTTACCTTCATACTTGGCTTCGTAATCAAAAAAATCATTCTCAGTAACAATCTCTGTTATCGGTAGAACCTTAGTTTCCCCTTTGTATTTGATTACACCGACTGAAACTTCGGTTCCGTCCAAGAAACCTTCTATTATTATTTCATCATCTTCCTTATAGGCAAATTCAATGGCTTCTTTTAATCTATCCTTTTCATTCACTTTACTTATTCCAAAACTACTCCCCGCTTTATTGGCCTTTACAAAACATGGCAACCCTACTTGTTCGATTATGGCATCTTCATTTATTTCATCACCTAGATTTAGATAGTATGATGGCGCGGATTTTATTCCATAAGGTTTAAGAACGCTTAATAAATCTCTTTTGTTAAAGGTTAAAGCAGCTTGGTAATAACCACAGGAAGTCTGTGGAATACCTAGCAATTCAAAATAAGCTTGCATTAGCCCATCTTCCCCTGGCGTACCATGAATGGCATTAAAAACACAATCAAAAACAATCTTTTCATTGTTGACCTGAATAGAGAAATCATCCTTGTTCACCTCATGTTCCGCATTGACATCATCAACATACACCCATTTTTGCTTAAATATGTGAATTCTATAACGCTCATATTTTTCTTTATCCAAATAATCATGAACCACATTTCCACTTTTGAGAGATATTTTATACTCACTTGAGTATCCACCCATAATAATGGCCACTTTTTTCTTCATATTCAAATCTTGAAAGTTCTTGTTTAAAAGGAATATTGAGTATTCAAAGTAAAGAAAAAAGCAATCTATTTCTTCTGATATTCTATATTTTTTTAGGATTTAAATATAAATATCGATGAACACCCCATTACTTTAACCAACATTTGGGAGGCTTGCATTCTATTGTTTTGACTCATTTCCTATATTTGTGGCCTCAATTACAACGTATGAAGAATTTTTTCAATTTTTTGAGAAGCAAAACATTTTTAATTCAAATAGGGTTGGCTCTTGTTTTATCTGTGCTTTTGGTTTTTCTCTCCTTACGATGGTTGAACGGTTCAACCAACCACGGTGAATTTGTTGAAGTTCCCGATTTTGCAAAGATGTCGGTAATGGATATGCGCCAGGCCGTGGAGGATGCTGGATTGCGTTATGAAGTACTTGATTCTGCTAATTTTAATCCAGAATATCCAAGATTTTCTATCATAGAACAGGATCCAAAGGCTGGAAACAAAGTAAAGGAAAACAGAAAGATTTATTTCACTGTAAATCCGTCTGGTTATAAAAAGGTAACAGTTCCTAATATTATACAGGTAACGCAAAGAAATGCATCCTCGATGTTAAAAGCGGTAGGGTTGGATGTACAACGGGTTAGTTATATTGATGAGTTGGGCAAGGACATGGTATACCAAATCAAGTATAAAGGAAAGTATGTTAAGCCTGGGGATAAGCTTCCAAAAACTTCGAAAATAGAATTAATCTGTGGAAATGGCTCAATTACCACCCGTGCCCAGATTAAAGCTGATTCTGAATAAATTATGGAGTCCGCCATGGGTCCAGAACTCAACGACGAAGAACTCTATGAACATCATAAGTTCATAGCATCTAAAGGTCAAGAACCCCTTCGTGTCGATAAATTTTTGATGAACTTCATAGAAAATGCAACTCGGAATAAAATTCAGCAGGCTGCAAAAGATGGCCATATTTGGGTCAATGAAAAAATCGTTAAACAAAATTATAAGGTAAAGGCTGGTGATGAGGTGAAAGTATTGTTTGAACACCCACCATATGAGCTATTACTAACTCCGGAAAATATTCCTTTAGATATTGTTTATGAAGATGATGTGTTACTGGTAGTGAACAAACCTGCCGGTATGGTGGTTCATCCAGGTCATGGAAATTATACTGGAACTCTGATCAATGCACTTTTATATCATAGTAAAGATTTGCCTGTAAACAGTAATGACCGGCCAGGACTGGTACACCGAATTGATAAAGATACCTCTGGTTTACTCGTTGTTGCCAAGACGGAGGCTGCTATGACCCATTTGGCTAAACAGTTTTTTGATAAAACCTCGGAACGTGAATATGTTGCTTTGGTGTGGGGTAATGTAGAAGATGAAAGCGGAACAATTGAAGGTAATATTGCGCGAAATCCCAAGAACCGATTACAAATGCAGGTTTTTCCTGAAGGAGAACAAGGAAAAGAGGCGGTTACACATTATGGGGTTTTAGAACGTCTTGGGTACGTTACTTTGGTTTCTTGCAAGTTGGAAACTGGTCGTACACACCAAATAAGAGTACATATGAAGTATATAGGGCACACCTTGTTCAATGATGAGCGCTATGGGGGTGATAAAGTGCTTAAAGGAACAACCTTTACCAAATACAAACAATTTGTTGATAATGCTTTTAAAATACTACCAAGACAAGCACTGCATGCGAAAACGCTTGGTTTTGTTCATCCCGTTTCCGGTGAAATGATGCGATTTGATTCTGAAATTCCTGAAGATATGAGCCTTTGTATTGATAAATGGAAGGATTATGCAAAACATAGTATGTAATAGGTAATCATTATATCCCTATAAAAACAACTGTAGTAACCCTTTAGGATTGTTGCTCGATCCTTATTATTTTTGAGTCAAATACCAAGCTATGAAAATTGTTATATCCCCAGCAAAATCATTGAATTTTGAAAGTGAATTGCCCAATTCAAGGTATTCACAACCTCATTTTATTGAGCAATCCGAAAGGTTGAATAAAGTTTTGGCAAAGAAAAGGCCAAATGCATTGTCTAAACTAATGGGGATTTCAAAGAATTTGGCCGAGCTTAATTGGGAACGTAACCAAAAATTTTCAGTACCGTTCTCTCCTGAAAATGCCAGACCAGCGGTTTATGCCTTCAATGGCGATGTTTATCAAGGTCTGGATGCCTACACTATTCCTGAGGAGAAGCTAGACCAACTTCAAAACACATTGCGGATATTGTCTGGTTTATATGGAATTTTAAAACCCTTGGATTTAATTCAGCCTTATCGTCTAGAAATGGGAACCCAATTAAAAATAGCCCGAAGAAAGAACCTCTATGAATTTTGGAAAAAACAATTGACTGATTACCTTAATGCTGAACTTGAAGATGGAGAATTGTTTATTAATTTGGCAAGCAATGAGTACTTTGGGGCCATTGAGGAAAAAAATTTAAAAGTACCTGTTATTACTCCTATTTTTAAGGATTGGAAGAATGATAAATTAAAAGTCATTAGTTTCTTTGCCAAGAAAGCCCGTGGCTCAATGGTCAGGTACATTATTGAAAATGATGCCAAGTCTTTGGATGATATCAAAGGATTTAATCTTGACGACTATATGTTCAGCAAGGAGCATACCCTGAAGGAAAATCAACCCGTATTTATCCGCTAAAAATCACTTTTTCTTTTTCGCCTTTTTTTTCTTGGCCGGAATCGCTTCTTTAACTGCTTTTCTTGGCCTTCTTGCCCCGTATGATTTATTGGCTATTTTACCTCTTTTTGTCTTGATATCGCCTTTTCCCATAATGTAGTTGTTTGATTCTCTTAAAATTACGAAATATGTCCGTAAAAATGTATTCAATTTACGGTAGTATTTCAAAAAGTATTATTACCTATATTGCAAATAACATAACGGTAATTTTTTGTTCCTACATTCCCACCCATATGAACCATTTATTTTTGAGGAGGTGACCAAACTTATAGTTGGTACGCTGCCACCTCCCAGATTCACAACCAAGGAATTGAAAAAAAGGGATGTTGATTTTTCTTATGGGAGTCGAGACGGACAATTGTGGCCCATCCTTGATTGCATTTTTGATTTAAATCTTTTGTTTGAAACCAGCGAAGAGGCAATATATCAGCGAAAAAACTTTCTTAGAACTCGAAAAATTGGTGTTTGTGATATAGTTGAAAGTGCAGAACGGTTGAAAGTCGATGCCTCTGACTTGGGAATGAGGAATATTAAGCTACGCAATGTTCTTTCTTATGTAGAGGATTTGCCAAATGTAAAGACCCTACTCTTTACCGGCGGAAACAGTAAAAATGGTCCAGAGTACTTCTTTAGGCAACTGTTGAAGAAACATAATATTAGCCTGGATGTGATTAATAACGATGTGCCTCGCATCCATCAATTTGAACTTTCAGACAGTTCAAGAGTTATCAGAACAGTTTCTCTCACAGCTCCTTCCGGAGCTGCAAATAGGGCAGTGGGTAGCATAAACGAATACAAGAGATTAAAGGCCGAAAACCCCAACTTCAATACATTTGATTTCAGGGTGTTGCAATACATGTCATTTTTTTGATTTAATGCTTCAGTACTGTTTTGTGTAATTGCTACATGTTTGTTTTGCACTTTCTATGGCAATTTTTGTTATTTGGACAATTTGATATTCTTTGCTAAGGTAATTTCACGATATTTGTTGGGCTCATAAGAGATTTTTTCTACTTGGAAATAATTAAAGAATATTAGTACATAACACATGCACAAAACTGAAAGATTAGAGGAATTCAAGAAATCGGTTAACAACAAATTCAATGTTTACAATAGCCTGTTTTTGAACCTGCCATATCGCAATATAGAAAACGTAGGAATGGTTGTGCCATTGCTTTTGCATCAATCTGTGAAAGGACTCAAATCAGGATTGAATCCGCAAGATATTTTGGAATCTTTCTTTCAGAACTATGTGAATATAGAAAATGAAAAGGATCGTATAGATTTTATGTTTCGTATAATTCAATATGTAGAACGTCAAGTTGTTTTATATGATAGTGTTGAGGATGCGGCATTTCCAAAGCTACAGGAACATAGTGAATCACTATCAATCAAAGATTATTTTCAACTAGTGAATAAGACTAAAAGTTGGGATAAAGTTGCTGAAAAATTATCTTCATTTAGTGCAAGAATCGTGCTTACAGCTCATCCAACGCAGTTCTATACCCCTGCTGTTTTGGATATAATGAGTGATTTACGTGAGCTAATCGAAGAAAATAAAATTGATGATATAGATATCACGCTACAGCAATTGGGACTAACATCATTGATGAACAGTAAAAAGCCAACACCTCTTGATGAGGCCAAGAATATCATCTACATTTTAAGACATGTTTATTACGATGCCATGGGTGACCTATATTCTTACATTAAAGAGAACATTGATGATGAGGATTTTCAGAACCATAATATCATGAAGCTTGGTTTTTGGCCAGGTGGTGATCGAGACGGGAACCCTTTTGTTACTGCAGATATTACGAGAAATGTTTCTGATGAACTTCGTATTAGTCTAATGAAGTGCTACTACAACGATCTCAAAACGCTTCAAAAGAAATTGACTTTCAAGGAACTCCAGGTACATGTAAGGGAATTAAGGGATAAATTCTATGCTGCTATGTTCAATCCTGAAACCATAGTTAAATATGAAAATATCATTGAAACCCTTTCCAATATTAGAGGGCTTTTAATCGATGATTACCACGGACTTTATTTGAGCGAATTAGATCATTTTATTGATAAAGTTAAAATTTTCAAGACCCACTTTGCCACATTGGATATTCGCCAAGATCATAGTATGCATATAAGGGTTGTACAGGAGATATTGGTGAAGAACGAAATAATAATAGCAGATATAAGCGAACTAAGCGAAGAAGATTTGGTCAAAGTATTAATTAACAAAGACCTGAAAGTAAATTCCAATGATTATGAGGGCACAATAAAAGATACCCTTGTGAATATTTCGCAGCTGGCCGCAATACAAGAAAAGAATGGCGAAGAAGGTTGTAACAGATATATTATCAGTAATTCTGAGGATATTTTCTCTGTACTTTTTGTTTTTGGTCTATTTAGATGGTGTGGTTGGAAAACCAACAAAATAACATTTGATATTATACCGCTTTTTGAAACCATGAAGGGGATGGACAATGCAGAGGCTACCATGCAATATTTGTATGATTTGCCTATTTATAGAGAGCATCTTGAAAGGCGGGGTGATAAACAGACTATGATGTTGGGCTTTTCTGATGGTACCAAAGATGGTGGATATTTAAAGGCAAACTGGTCTATCTTGAAAACAAAAGAAGTCCTTTCAAAAGTGTCTAAAAAACAACATATAAAAGCTTTGTTCTTTGATGGCCGCGGCGGACCACCAGCTCGTGGAGGTGGTAAAACACATAGATTTTATGCTGCGCAAACTAAGGACATTGCCAATAACGAAATTCAGTTAACAATTCAAGGCCAAACAATTACCAGTACCTACGGTACTAAAGAACAGTTCATGCATAACAGCGAACAATTGTTAACAGCAGGGTTATCCAACAATCTTTTTGGGAAGGAAAATGTAATCTCTAAAGAGTATAGAAAGTTACTTGAGGAATTATCAGAATTGAGTTTTAACAAATATGATGCATTAAAAAAACATGAAATGTTTATTCCATATCTGGAAAACCGAAGTACACTTAAATATTACCAAAAGGCCAATATAGGCAGTAGACCTGGAAAACGAGGTAATAAAAAGCAGTTGGAATTAACTGATCTAAGAGCTATTTCCTTTGTGGGGTCGTGGAGTCAATTAAAACAAAACGTACCTGGTTATTTTGGAATTGGTACAGCCATTAAGTCTTTAAAAGAAACAGGAAAGTTACGCCAGTTGAAAAAAATGTATAAAGAAGTTCCATTCTTTAAGGCTTTGATGCTCAATAGTATGATGTCTTTGACCAAGTGTTATTTTGAGCTAACAAGTTATATGAAGGAAGACCAGAAGTATGGTGAATTTTGGCAAATTCTTCACGAGGAATATCAGTTGTCTATTGATATGTTATTACAGATTTCTGGTTCGAATATATTGATGGAAAATGAGGCGATTTCTAGAGAGTCTATTGAGATTCGTGAGAACATAGTATTGCCCTTATTAGTAATTCAACAGTATGCCTTACAGAAAATAGGACAATCAACAGAATACAAAGAATTGTATGAAAAAATAGTAACACGGTCACTTTATGGTAACATTAACGCAAGTAGGAATTCGGCTTAGGTTTCAATATATAAGGTGTTGATTCTTTCTGAAAATGATTGGGTCAATTCGCTTGTCTTTTAAATTCAATTGGTCAAACTCAAATAGCGCTCACATAATGGGTATTTATTCAGATTATATATTTATAAAACTCTTACAGAATTCGTAGAAGTTACTATATTAGTCACATGTACTTTTACTTAATTGTTGCGCTTCAAGGTTTTTGCTTATATCACTGTTTCGTGAATAAAAACCAATACTATTGGTTTTTTGTAATACTGTTTTTACCAGCTCTCGGTTCTATACTATACTTGTTCTTGAATGTTTTTCAGAAGCAGGATATTGAGAAGGTCCAAGAAGAAATTACCACAGTAATTAATCCGACAAAAATAATAACCGACCTTGAAAAAAAATTAATGTTTTCAGAAACTTTTGAAAATAGAGTTGCTCTTGCCGATGCCTATTTGAAAGCGAAAATGTTCGATGAAGCAGAGGGTCATTATCGGACTTCCTTGCAAGGGACATTTGAAAATGACTATTATGTAAATACACAACTCCTTGAAACCTTATATTTTTCATCACAATTCGAAAAGGTCTTATCACATGTTGGTTCAATCAAAGATTCACCAAAGTTCAAAAAGTCAAGAGCTTCATTTTTATATGCCCTTGCCTTGGAGAAAACGGGTGATATTGCCTTGGCTGAGGAGTATTTAATCAAGTTTGATGCTCCTTATTCACGTTATCAAGAGCGGCTAGAGCTCGCAAAATTCTATATAAGAATTGATTCTATTGATAAAGCACGTGCGCTTTTAAAGGAGATTGAAGAAGAGTCCGTAGGAATGTCGAAAACCAGCTATAAACAGAATAAAATATTGATTAAGAAGGCCAAAGACCTCTTGGAATCCGGTTTAGGAAATTAGTTTACTGCAGTACTTAAAATCCCATAGAAAGCTTTGATGCCATATGCAATCTGACTTATTTTAAGATTCTCATTTGGGCTATGCTGATTATTATCAGCGTTGACCATTGGTACAATAAATGCTGGAACATTCAATTCATTTATAAAAGGTGCTATGGGTACGGTACCACCCATAATTCTAATTTGCACCACATCTTCTCCAAATTTATCATTCAATGTTTTTACCAGAAACGCCCCATAGGGGTTATTCAGATCTGTTCTAAAGGCGTTGGTGACCGAACCTTCTGTAATAGTCATTATTCTATCATGTGCCATTCGTTCTTCTTTACTTGGCGTTTTGTCAGTTATGTAAAATCCTTGGTTTTTAATATGGTTCTTTACCAAAGTTTTTAAACGTTTACCATCAGATTCTGGAACTAAGCGTAAATCAAGTTCTGCGGTAGCGCTTTCTGGAACAATGGTTCTTGCTTTCCTACCTATCCATCCTGAGCCCAGACCTCTAATATTTAAAGAGGGGTATTGTAATGCTTCTTGATAAAACGCACCTACTTTTTCAGGAGTTTTTACGGCAAGGTTGTCGTTGATGATTTCAGCATTATCCGGAACACTTTTGAGGATTTCCATGGTCTTGGCATCAATTGATATTCCATCATAGTAACCATCAATCAAAACTTTACCATCGCTATCTTTCATTGTGGCCAAGACTTGTGCCAATTGAAAACCAGGATTAGGGGCATAATTACCGTAATGTCCGCTATGTTGAGGTTTTATGGGCCCGTGTGCAGTTAATGTTAATGAAGTAATTCCTCTACATCCATATATAACGGTAGGTTTTCCAGAAACATGAACCGGGCCGTCATTTATGACCAAGAAATCAGCCTTTAGCAAATCACGGTATTCTTTAACAGCCTTAGGTAACGGTTTACTGCTTTTTTCTTCTTCGCTATCCAGAATAACCTTTACATTAAAAGGTAAGGTGATATTGTTTTCTTTTAAAAGGTCAATAGTATTTAGGAACATAACAATTGGGCCTTTGTCATCGGCTGTTGACCTACCAAATAAGCGCCAATCGTAATTAAGGTTTGTTGCCAAACTATCAAAAGGTTTTTTTACCCAATTACCTTTTACTTTGGACTTTAAAACTACTTGATACGGATTGGGTTGGTCCCATTTTGATGGGTCCACAGATTGCCCGTCTAAATGCATATAGAAAAGAATGGTTGGTTTGTTGTCCTCCATAGGAAGGGCAGCAAAAAACAAAGATTCACCTTCAGTTGGCAATACAGTAGAGTTGAATCCTCTTTCATTGAACTTGTTGGTTAACCATGTGATATTTCGATTAATGTCCGCATGATCTAAGGCATCATTGGGGATTGCAACAAATTCTCGAAGTTCGTTTATCGTGTTGCTGACTTTTGACTTTAATTGGGTAGCGTCTTGAGCAAAAGAATTAATAAAGTTAAGGCATAGAATTAAGGCAAAAAGTCTCTTCATTTCGTATGTGTTAGATAAGATCTTAAAAGTAGGGTTTTCTATTTTTTTAGCAAGCCAATTAACTTTAAAATTAGTAAACGAAATAAAAGTATGAAGGGTAAACCATGAAAAACAACATCAAACCAGTCCATAGGTCCCATCCCGTTGGCTCCTCCAATAATCCATCTTAATTTTCCCCAAATATGTGGTTCAGGGAAGAAAGGTGCTAAACCCAGTGTTAAGCAAAGTAAAATGACGAGTTTCCAGTTATTGATTATCTCCATGACTTTCGCGAACGTTTTTTAGAAATTTAGAAATTGAATCAGTTCCGTGTTTTCTTAAATGTTTGATAAATGCTGAACCAATAATTGCTCCTGACGTTGTTCTTGTTGCTTGCCTAAAGGTTTCAGAATTATTGATGCCGAACCCGACAATTTTTGGAGATTTTAAATTGAGGGACGAAATTCGATTAAAATATTCTTGCTGCTCTTTTCCAAACCCAGAAGTTGCTCCAGTTGTGCTTGCAGAACTTACCATATAAATAAAACCATTTGATGCTTCATCGATTTGTTTAATTCGCTCATCACTGGTCTGCGGGGTTATAAGAAAAACATTTACCAGACCATATTTTTCGAATATTGTGGCATACTCGTCCTGATACACATCTAGAGGTAAATCCGGCAAAATGAGTCCGTCAATACCAATTTCATTACAACGCTTACAAAATGCCTCAACACCGTATTGAAAAATAGGATTAAAATATCCCATGATAATCAATGGAATCGAAACCGTATTTCGAATATCCTTAATCTGTTCAAAAAGTAATTCGGTATGCATTCCATTGTTCAAAGCAATTGTCGATGATTCCTGTATAGTAGGACCGTCTGCCAAGGGGTCTGAAAAAGGCAATCCGATTTCAATCAAATCAACACCATTTTTTTCCAAATCTTCTATGATTTTTACCGTATCATCAATCTTTGGAAAACCAGCTGTAAAATATATAGATAGGATTTTTTCATCCTCAAGTAGCCTTTGGTTTATTCTGTTCATAAATCAAAATATTTAATAAATGTGTCCAAATCCTTATCCCCTCTTCCGGATAAATTAATAACAACAACATCTTCTGGTTTGAACTTTTTATCATCTAAAATTGCAAATGCATGTGAGCTTTCAATGGCAGGAATTATGCCTTCTAGTTTACAAATCATCAAACCTGCTTTCATTGCCTCATCATCTGTTATTGAGATGAATTCTCCTCTTCCAGATTTAAACAAATGGGCGTGCATAGGTCCAACTCCTGGATAGTCCAATCCAGCAGAAATAGAATAGGGTTCGGTGATTTGACCATCTTTTGTTTGCATCAAGAGGGTTTTACTTCCATGAATGATACCTACTTCTCCAAGCGCTGAAGTTGCCGCACTCTCACCCGAATCTATTCCTTTGCCCGCGGCTTCAACTGCAATGATTCCAACATCTGGATTATCCAGAAAATGGTAAAATGCACCTGCGGCATTACTGCCTCCACCAACACAGGCCACTACATAGTTAGGATTTTCAACCCCTTCTTTTTCCATTAGTTGCCATTTGATTTCTTCGGATATGATGGATTGAAATCGCGCTACCATATCGGGGTAGGGGTGGGGTCCAACAACTGATCCAATAATGTAATGCGTATCGACTGGATTATTGATCCAATCACGAATAGCTTCATTGGTAGCATCTTTAAGTGTTCTGCTCCCAGATAATGCAGGTCTAACTTCTGCACCCAACATTTTCATACGAGCTACATTAGGAGCTTGGCGGGCTATATCTATCTCACCCATATATACCACACATTCAATCCCCATTAAAGCACATACGGTTGCCGTAGCTACACCATGTTGACCAGCCCCTGTTTCGGCAATGATTCTTTTTTTGCCCAGTTTTTTAGCCATTAAAATCTGACCGATTGTATTGTTGACTTTGTGAGCTCCTGTGTGACAAAGGTCTTCTCTTTTGAGATAAATTTTTGTATTGTATTTTTTTGAGAGGCGCTCCGCAAAATAGAGGGGGGTGGGTCGGCCTACATAATCTTTTAATAATTGGTCGAACTCTTTTTTGAATGATGGTTCATTCATTATTCGAATATAATTAAGGCGTAACTTTTCTGTATTTGGATAAAGCATTTCTGGAATAAATGCTCCTCCGAATTCACCATAATACCCCCTTTCGTTTGCGTTATAACTCATTTTAATCTTTTTATAAAATCTTTCAATTTCTCAATGTCCTTAAGGCCAGGTTCTATCTCAAACATACTGTTTACATCAATGGCATGACAATATTGGGATTCTGGCTGTTGCATAAATTCTTGGATTGAATCAGCGTCATCCAAACCTATCCCGCCACTTAGAAAAAACGGTTTTGTTGATGGATAATCATTTAGCGTTTTCCAATTGAATTTGTAACCATTTCCTCCCGGTAACTTTCCTTTTGTGTCAAAAAGGAAAAAATCACATACATCTTCAAACGGAGCAAGAATGCTAAAATCAAACTCGTTTTTAATTGAAAACACCTTTATGATTTCCACTCCCTTTAATTCAGTTTTAAGTTGTTTACAAAATGAGGGACTTTCCTTACCATGTAGCTGCACACCCAATAATTGATGTTTTTTCACTTTTTTGATAATCACTTGAATGTCCTCATCCACAAAAACACCTACCTTTTTAATCTTATGTGGAATTATTGTCGATTCCTCATTATAACATCGTTTTGAGGGTTGCCAAAAAATAAATCCCATATAGTCAGGTTTAAGTGTAGCTACTTCAACAGTATTTAGATTCATACCACAAACCTTTAATTTTAAAGGTTTCCTAGTTGAGGTGTCTATATTTTGGTGATACTGACTCATCTTAACTTCTAATTGCGCTTATAAAATCATTGGCGCTTTTGCCAGGATTCTCCGTTTTCATGAAATTCTCCCCGATTAAAAACCCTTGATACCCATATGGTTTCAATTCTTTGATAGCCTCAACAGTACTGATTCCACTTTCAGATACTTTTACAAATTCATGGGGAATCAATTGAGAAAGCGTTTTACTGGTTTCTAAGCTAACTTCGAAGGTTTTTAGATTCCTGTTATTTACACCAAGCATATCTAAACTGGGCATAATTGATTTATGTAATTCCTCTTCGTTATGAACCTCTAATAACACATCTAACCCTAGACTTTTTGCTAATTCTGAAAAGGTTTTGATTTCGGATTTGGTCAAAACTGCAGCAATCAAAAGTATTACATCGGCGCCATGTGCTTTGGCCTCAAGTATTTGATATTCGTCAATAATAAATTCTTTACGAAGTAAAGGTATTTCAACCGAGGCTCGTGCCAACAGCAAGTCTTCTAATGAACCACCAAAATATTTAATATCGGTAAGAACACTCATTCCACAAACACCGGCATTCTGATAGCCTTTGGCAACTTGTCCAACATTTGTATTTTGATTAATTGTTGATTTTGAAGGGGAACGCCTTTTATGTTCTGCAATGATTCCGGTTGAACTATTTCTTAAAGCAGATGCGAGAGAAGCACCATTCCTTTCAAAAAGAAAAGATTTTTCCAATTGAGGCGATGGAATCAGAGATTTCTTTAACTCTACCTCTTTTCGTTTATCAAGAATTATTTTGTCTAGAATGTTCATTTTTTGATTTTGAAATATTTAGGCGCTTAAAGTCTGTAGTTTTTTTAAAGCGGTTAACCCGTGACCTCCTAAAAGTGATTCTTTCGCTTTCTCAAAACCTTCTTTGGGATTAAGTCCGTTTACCGTCGCAATAGCAATTCCAGCATTGGCACAAACCACATTGTTTTGGGCTTCTGTACCTTTGCCTTGCAAAATGGTCATGAATATTTTTGCTGATTCTTCAATAGTTTCACCACCTTCAATTTGAGATTGGGTAACACCTTTTATTCCAAAATCTTCTGGATTTAAAATGCCTTCTGAGTTATTGGAAATTGTTTTGGTCGCACCGGTCAAAGAAATCTCGTCATAACCGTCCAAAGCATGTAGTACAGTGAAATTCTTATCAGTGTTTTGATATAGATACCCATACATTCGTGCAAGTTCCAAATTAAAAACCCCAACCATTTGATTTTTTGGAAAAGCAGGGTTCACCATGGGTCCCAACATATTGAAAAAGGTTTTAACTGCAAGCTCTCTTCTAATTGGCGCTACATTCTTCATGGCAGGGTGAAATAATGGGGCATGTAAAACGCAAATTCCAGCTTCATCAATTGACTTTTTGAGGAAATCGGCTTCATTGCTGAACTTTATTCCTAAGAATTCCATTACATTGCTACTTCCACATTTAGATGAAACCCCGTAATTACCATGTTTGGTAACTTTTACTCCTGCACCTGCCGTTACAAATGATGCTAGTGTAGAAATATTAAAAGTGTCTTTCCCATCGCCACCTGTTCCACATAGATCAATAGGATTGTAATCTGATAAATCGATGGCCAAACAAAGTTCCAATAATGCATTGCGAAAGCCTTCCAACTCTTCAATGGTAATGCTTCGCATCATATAAACGGTTAAAAAAGCCGCTATCTGACTGGTGTTATATTCTCCTTTGGCGATATTGACCAAAACCTGTTTTGCATCTTCTTTGGTCAAGATATCATGATTGATCAATCTATTTAAAATATCCTTCATTTATGTTGAGATTATTTGAGTGTTCATTTTATTCACGGTCTCTTAACCAGTTTTTTAAGATGTTCTTACCCTGAGGTGTTAAAACCGATTCAGGATGAAACTGTACCGAACTAACATTATATTTTTTGTGTCGCAAAGACATTATTTGACCATTTTCATCAATTGAGGTTACCATTAACTCTTCTGGAATATTTGGGTCTACAACCCATGAATGATATCGCCCGACTTCAATTTCCCGCGGCAATCCATCAAAAAGTACATCATCTTTAGTTACTTTTATTTTTGTTGCTATGCCATGATATACTTCATCAAGATTGATCAATGAACCCCCAAATACCTCTGCGATGGCTTGTTGTCCCAGACAAACACCAAAAATGTTTTTGGTTGAGGCATATGTTGAGATGATTTCTTTGAGAAGACCAGCCTGATCAGGAATTCCCGGACCCGGGGAAAGTACAATCCTATTAAAAGCGTCAACCTCCTCTATGTTAAGCTGGTCATTTCTTTTGACTACAACTTCGCAATCCAAATCTTCCAAATAGTGAACAAGGTTATACGTAAAACTGTCGTAGTTATCTATTACCAATATTTTTTTCATAATTATATTCTTTTGGAAATTTTAGATTGTTTCTGCTATTTCCAAGGCTTTGGTCAATGCCCCTAATTTATTATATGTTTCCTGTAATTCATCTTCAGGATTTGAAGCGGCAACCAATCCCGCGCCTGCTTGATAATGTAATTGATGATTTTTGCTCAGAAAGGTCCGAATCATGATAGCATGGTTGAAGTTCCCACTGAAATCCATAAAACCTATTGCTCCACCATAATAGGCTCTATTGGTTTTCTCATATTTTTCAATGAGTTGCATTGCCATATGTTTTGGAGCTCCGCTCAATGTTCCTGCAGGGAAAGTATCAGCAACTACCTTCATAGTCGTGATATCCTTTTTCTTTTGCCCAGTCACTTTAGAAACTAAATGAATAACATGGGAAAAAAACTGAACTTCTCTATAATTGTCTACACTTACCATATTGCCATTTCTACTGAGATCGTTTCTGGCAAGATCAACCAACATTACATGTTCACTGTTTTCTTTGTCGTCCTCAGTTAATTTCTTTGCCAATTCGGCGTCTTTTTCATCATTTCCTGTTCTTTTGAATGTCCCGGCAATAGGATGTATTTCGGCTTTTCCTTCACTAACTATCAGTTGGGCCTCAGGAGAACTTCCGAATATTTTAAAATCACCATAATCAAAATAGAATAAGTAAGGTGATGGGTTTATAGAGCGCAATGCCCTATACACATTAAATTCATCTCCTTTAAAACCTTGTGAAAACCTTCTGGATAATACCAACTGAAAAACATCACCACGTTGGCAGTGCTTTTTAGCCAAAGCAACATGTTCTTTGTACTCGTCATCTCTAAGATTGGAAGTTGCTTCGCCTTCTTTGTTGAAATTATAAGAGGCAAAATTCTTCACGTTCAGGATATGCTCAATTTCGGAAATATTGCTATCAGATTCATAACAGTGAGCGAATAAGTAGGCTTCATTCTTAAAATGATTAATGGCAATTATATTTTGATAAACAGCGTAGTAAATATCTGGGATGCTCACACCACCTTCTTTTTTGCTTACCTGTACATCTTCATAGTACCGAACAGCATCATAAGCCATATAACCGAAGAGACCGTTGTTTATAAATTTGAACGAATTGTCATCGGCTACAAATTTTTGACTAAAATCATGAATGGTTTTAACCACATCGGTGTCAGGCCCAATTTCCTTTGAAGCGCTTTTTCCATCTGGATATTGCTCGATTATCGTTTCGTCCTCAATCTTAATCGATGCAATCGGGTTACAGCAGATATAAGAAAAACTGTTATCATTGGCATGATAGTCACTACTTTCCAAAAGAATACTATTTGGAAATCGATCCCGTATTTTCAAATAGACACTTACAGGTGTAATAGTATCTGCAAGTATTTTCTTGTGATGTGATTTAAATTGATATTTCGACATGTGTTTTTATAATTAAAAAAGGCTTGTCGTGATAGACAAGCCTTTTATATAGTTTTACTACAATGATGCTTTGCTCACGACGTTTTTCGTAAGTTACTCCACCACCATGTATTATTTGTTCTGTTTTTCATTGCCTCAAATATAGAAATGATTTTTAAAACAACAAATACGTTTTTTATAAAATAATAAGCCCAATATGTTTTTGAACATATGGGGCTTAACTTGTGAGGTCAAGTTTATTAAAATACCAAGTCTACAACGAGATCAAATTCATCATAGATTGTCTTGTCACCTAAATTATCAAAGAAACTACCTGATCCATAGCGCACATCATATTGGGCTCGATCTATTTTCATAGTAGCGGTAGCCTTACTTCCATAAATGGATACATCAAAAGTTACTGGTTTGGAAATACCTTTAATGGTCAAGTCACCTGTAACTTTATAAGAGTTTTTGCCAGATGCCTCTACCTTAGTGAAAGCCAAGGAAGAGGTGGGGTGTGTTCCTACACCAAAGAAATCATCCGACTTTAGATGTCCTTCCAATTTTCCTTTGTATTCACCTTCCATATCAGTACTTATAAGCGATGTCATGTCCACTACGAATTCGCCGCCAGTAAGTTTGCCTTCGTCAAACATTAGTGAACCTTCTTTTAGATTCACCGTTCCAGTATGTGATCCTGTAACTTTATAAGCTTTCCAAGTTACCGTGCTTTCTTCAGTTTTGACTTCCTTTTTTTCTCCATCAATTGGTTCAGTGGCGGTAGCCGTGAATCCCAATATTATTGCCAATGCCAATGTTAATAAGTTCTTTTTCATGTTTTTAAAATGTTTATTTGTTATTGTTTAATGATTAAAATTTATTTAATAATAAGTTTAATTGTTCCAATTCCCTTTTTGATAATCGTTTTACTATGCTGTTTTCTATTTCAGAAATGATAACGTCCATTTTCTTCAGTTTTTCTTTTCCTTTTTTAGTGATGCTGATTTCCACTTTTCTTCTGTTTGATGGGCAAGTTATTCGGTCTACATACCCTTTTAGTATTAGTTTGTCAACCAATCGAGTGGTATTACTCATCTTAGTGACCATACGTTCATTCAACGTTGAAAGATTTGCCGGCTTGCCATGCTGTCCTCTTAAAATGCGTAACACATTGAATTGTTGTATCGATACATCAAATGGTTTTAAAGCATTTGAAATTCCTTCATTGATGATATTATTAACCAGCATTAAATGAATAATCGTCTCCTTTTCAATTGAGAGCTTTTCTTTTGTTTTAATACGTTCGTTTATATTCATGTCGATACAATAATTGTATATACAAATATCTATAATTGATATGATTGTGCCAAAGTATTGATCAATAAAGTTTTGTTAAAGTTTAATTCAATAAGGAGTAGCACCTTGTGATTTCAACTATTCATTTTAGAAAATGTATTATTTTTGAACCTTTAATAAAATACAATGGCAGATATAACACAAGAAGAATGGAGAACTAAGCTTAAGGCAGATAGTAATGCTTTTGTTTTAGATGTAAGAACAAAGGCAGAAATTGAGGAGGGATATATCGCAAATGCTATTAATATCGATATATACTTAGGCCAAGGTTTTTTACAAGAGCTAGATAAATTGGATAAAACCAAAAACTACTACGTTTATTGTAGATCAGGGAATAGAAGTAGACAAGCTTGTGCCGTCATGAAAAGTATAGGTTTTGAGAACACTTATAACTTAGAGGGTGGAATGATGGCTTGGCAGGGTGAAGTCGAGCAATAAACCAAATAAAATATTAGAGAAAAATCCCACTTTTAAGTGGGATTTTTTATTTTAGAGGAATGCGCGAAGATTTACTCCATTTCATTTGGAAGTATAAAAGATTACAGCTAGATGACCTGTCTTCAACTCAAAATGAGCTGATAGAAGTTCTCGAAGTTGGTGAGCACAATCATTATGCTGGTCCTGATTTTTTTAATGCTAAAATTAAGATTGGCAGTCAACTTTGGGCAGGAAATGTTGAAATACATTTAAACTCATCTGATTGGTATGCCCATCATCATGAACAAGATTCCAATTATGACAATGTTATTCTTCATGTGGTGTGGAATGATGATGCGACCATATATAGAAAGGACAATTCGGAAATCCCTACATTGGAGTTATTGCAATATGTTCCAAAAAAAGTGCTAAACAGTTATCAAAAACTATTTGATAAGGATAACCACAAGTTCATCAATTGTGAAAATGATATGGCGGCTGTCGAAGGTTTTGTAGTAAACAATTGGCTAGAACGCCTTTATTTTGAACGTTTAATGCAAAAAACGGTTGTCGTAAATGAACTATTGAAAACTTCCAAGAATGATTGGGAAAGTGTGTTGTATACTTTGCTTTTGAAGAATTTTGGTCTCAAAATCAACGGCGAGTCGTTCTTAAGCTTAGGTAAATCTTTGGATTATTCTGTTGTTCGTAAGTTTCGTAAAGACCCATTGCAATTGGAAAGCACTTTATTTGGAATGACAGGTATATTGGAAGATGTGTCTTGTGTAGATTCATATTATTTATCAATGAAAAAAGAATATCACTATCTAAAACACAAATTCAACTTAGATGAAACTGGTGTTTTAACTCCTGGTTTTTTTAAACTTCGCCCATCTAATTTTCCAACAATACGCTTATCTCAATTTTCCAATTTATATAATAAAAACACAAATTTATTTCATAAGATTATTGGTGCTACAACCAAAGCAGAATTATATGAAATCTTTGAAATTTCGGCGAGCAGCTATTGGGACAATCATTTTACATTTGGGAAAGTATCTAAAAGAAGCACTAAGAAACTTACCAAACAATTTATCGATCTATTGATCATTAATACTATACTCCCAATTAAATTTTACCACGCAAAGCATCTGGGAAAAGACTCAAACGAAACCTTGCTTTCGATTGTCAACAGTTTAAGAGGGGAGGATAATAGCGTTTCAAATAGATTTGCTGATTTGGGTATTTCTATTAAAACCGCAGGAGACAGTCAAGCCATTTTGCAGCTTTATAACGAGTACTGTACCAAAAATAAGTGCTTACAATGTGCCATAGGTAGTAGTTTATTAAATAGAAATATTTAATTTTAGACTGTGAATGTTTTCTACCAACCATTATACTATTTTCAAAAACGAGGCTTTGAAGTTTGCAGACGTATTGCTGAACGAATAGGTATTCGTGCAAGGGTTGTTAGAACGTCATTCATTTACCTTACATTCGTAACCCTGGGATTTGGTTTTGCCTTATATCTTTTTTTAGCATTTTGGCTAAAAATCAAAGATTTGGTACATACCAAGAGAACCTCTGTTTTTGACCTTTAGAAATATGCTAAGACTCTTTCGTTCTAAAATATACATAGCAGTTTCTTTAATGGTAGCTATTTTGATTACTGGCGTTATTGGTTTTAGAAATCTATCGGATCTTTCTTGGGTAGATGCTTTTTACATGACGGTTATTACCGTTACAACAGTTGGGTTCACCGAAGTAGGCCCAATGAGCTCGCAAACAAAGATATTCACCATATTTTTAATAATTGCCAGCGTTTTCATATTTGCATTCGCTATTTCGGTAATTACAGAATATATTTTGAGTAGAAACTCTTTAGACGTATTAAAAAAGAAAAAAGTGAAAAACAAAATCAGTACATTATCGAACCATGTGATTATTTGTGGATTTGGACGAAACGGGAATCAAGCTGCTGCAAGACTCAAAGCATATAAAAAACCTTATGTTGTTGTCGAAAAGCATAAAGAGGTAATAGAAAGATATGGCGATAGCGTATTATTTGTAGAAGGTGACGCCAATGAGGATGATGTTTTAATCGCTGCAGGAATAGAACGAGCGCAGTATATTATAACGACCTTGCCAGATGACGCTGCCAATCTCTTTGTAGTTTTATCAGCAAGACAATTGAACAAAAAACTAAATATTATTAGCAGGGCTTCCCAAATCACTTCACAAAAAAAATTAAAGTTAGCAGGTGCGAACCAAGTGATAATGCCAGACAAAATAGGAGGTGATCATATGGCCTCATTGGTTGTTATGCCAGATTTGATTTCTTTTATGGATGAATTATCATTGGAGGGAGAACATACAACAAATTTGGAGGAAGTCGCCATAGAGGTTATTGCTGGAGATGATGAATGCAATTCACTTAGAGACTTGGACTTAAGAAGAAGAACCGGTTGTACTATTATTGGATATATAGCTCCAGATGGCAAATACACCATAAATCCCGAGGCTGATATGCAGTTGCAGCCAAAAAGTAGGGTGATAGTACTGGGAAGACCAGAACAGATTATAAAATTGAACGAAATGTTCAATATCTAAATACTTTTCTTTTACACCAATATTTGATTGGATAGATTATTTTTTGGATATTGCTGTCTTAGCAATTAAACCAAAAAACCAAAATCAAATATTATGAAGTACAAACTTCTTTCATTATTTACCATTTTACCATTATTAGCGAGTGCACAAGAAAAGGGGCTTGATGAAAAGGTCAATGATGCATTTATGCCATTTGCTGTTTGGTGGGAAGGTTTCGTTTTAACCTCTATTCCTATAGCAGGTTATAATTTGCCGGTTGTACTTATTTTATTGATTCTTGGAGCTACATTTTTTACTATTTATTTTAAATTTCCAAATATCAGTAAGTTTTCCTTGGCCATAAATACGGTTAGAGGTAAATATGATGAATTAGATCACCATGGTGTTGAAAAAGCTGACTTAAATATTGTTGATGGTGATTTAGTTGATACCATTGGTGATGAAAGTAAAGAAGGTGAGGTTAGTCACTTTCAGGCCTTGGCCACAGCAGTTTCTGGTACAGTTGGTTTAGGAAATATTGCAGGTGTTGCCGTTGCGATAGCTATTGGTGGCCCTGGAGCGACGTTTTGGATGATTATATGTGGGCTTATTGGTATGTCAACTAAATTTGTTGAGTGTACTTTGGGTGTAAAATATAGAGATGTTGGTGAGGATGGGACTGTTTATGGCGGTCCTATGTACTATCTGTCAAGAGGATTAAAGGAGAGGGGTTTTACCGGATTGGGTAAAGTGCTTGCAGGTATTTTTGCAGTATTGTGTGTTGGAGCTTCGTTTGGTGGTGGTAATGCGTTTCAGTCGAACCAGGCTGCGGTACAATTATCTACAATGCTTAATTTGGAAGGTGGTGCTACGGGTGTTATCATAGGGGTAATTTTAGCAATCTTAGTAGGCATAGTAATTATTGGTGGAATTAAAAAAATAGCAAGTGTAACTGAGAAAATAGTGCCGTTCATGGCGGGTGTATATGTATTGGCTTCGTTGGTTATTATTTTCGCAAATATTGAATACATCGGAGATGCTTTTTCTATGATTTTTGCCGGGGCTTTTTCCCCTGAAGCGGGCTTAGGCGGAATAGTTGGTGTTATAATCGTAGGATTCCAAAGAGCAGCTTTTTCTAATGAGGCTGGAGCAGGTTCTGCGGCTATTGCACACTCTGCAGTAAAAACAAAATATCCTGCAAGCGAAGGGGTTGTTGCTTTATTAGAGCCTTTTATTGATACAGTTGTTATATGTACAATGACAGCACTGGTAATTATTTTCTTTAATATGGATGCTGGCGCTTTTGACTATGGTAACGCAGTAGGTAGCACAGTGCTTTTGAATGAGTCAGGGACCTATGTAGGAGGGGTTGATTTAACTTCAATGGCTTATGATTCTGTAATACCAGGCTTTAGATATATACTGACTATTGCAATTATTCTTTTTGCTTTTTCAACAATGATTTCTTGGTCGTATTACGGTCTACAATCTTGGAAATACCTTTTTGGTCGCGGTAAAAGAGCAGATGTCGTTTATAAAGTATTGTTTTTACTTTTTGTTGTTGTTGGTGCGGCCGCTACGTTAGATGCGGTGATTAAGTTCTCAGACGCAATGATTCTGGCTTTAGTATTCCCAAATATGATTGGACTTTTATTCTTGTTCCCGCGAGTTAAAGAGGAATTGGATAAATATTTAGGTGATATTAAAAAGTTCGTCAAAGGTTAGTTAATCTTTAAATGAAGAAATTCAAATCCCACTTTAAGTTTTCTAAACAGGAACGAAGTGGGATTTTCTTTTTGTTATTGATTATAGTTTTTTTGCAGGTTTGCTTCTTCATATTCAAGTATACTTTCAAAAACGAAGAATCAAGTCTTGTTTTGGATGAGGAGACTCAGGCAAAAATAGATTCTTTGAAACAGGAGCTGGCCATCAGGGATTCAATAACCATTTACCCTTTTAATCCCAATTTTATTTCAGATTATAAAGGATATACATTGGGCATGTCAGTGAAAGAGATTGATAGACTTCATGCCTTTAGGTCTGATGGAAAGTTTATAAACAGTGCGTTGGAATTCCAGATGGTTACCAAAATATCTGATTCTTTACTGAAGTTGATATCTCCCAACTTTAAGTTTCCAAGTTGGGTTTCAAATAAGAATAAAGATTCTGAAACAGGTAGGAGTCTTTTTCAAAATAAGAGCCAATTCGAAACTACCATAAAGAACTTTGAAATCAAGGAAATAAACAGCGTTACCGCCGAAGAGCTCCAAACCGTAAGTGGTATTGGAGATAAACTTTCCAACAGGATAATAAAATTCAGGGACAGGCTTGGGGGTTTTATGGTCAACGAACAGCTTTATGATGTATACGGACTTGAGCCTGTAGTGGTAAAGAGAGCGCTTGAAAGATTCAAGGTTTTAAGCGAGCCAAGCATTTCAAAAATCGATATTAACACAGCTTCTGCTCAAGAGATTTCAAAATTAATTTACTTAAGATATGAACTTGCAAGCAAAATTGTGGAATATAGGCAAGTGAACGGGGTTTTCGCATCCTTCGAAGAATTAAATAATATTGAAGGTTTCCCAACTGATAAGATCAATAGAATTCAATTATATTTGTCCCTCTAAAATTGATTCGAATGTTCAAAGAAATTATGTGTTTTGATTACTCGGAAACCCAAGAACATGTTGCCGCCTCAGCAAAACAATTTGCAGAGCAGCACATACGGCCTCATTTTATGGAATGGGACGAATCCCAGGAATTTCCTGTTGCCCTTTTTAAGAAAGCAGGTGAAATGGGCTTTATGGGTATTTTGGTTCCTGAAGAATATGGTGGTTCAGGTTTAGGATACCATGAATACATTGCAATAATAGAAGAAATTTCAAAGGTAGATCCTGCTATAGGGCTTTCCGTAGCTGCTCACAATTCCTTATGTACAAACCATATTTTATCCTTTGGTAATGAAGAACAAAAGCAGCGCTGGATTCCAAAACTGGCAAGCGGCGAGTGGATTGGTGCATGGGGACTAACTGAACATAATACAGGTTCTGATGCCGGAGGCATGAGTACAACCGCTGTCAAGGATGGTGATGATTGGGTATTGAACGGGGCCAAGAACTTTATTACCCATGGTATTAGTGGTGATATTGCAGTGGTAATTACTAGGACTGGCGAAAAAGGAGATAGTCATGGCATGACGGCTTTCGCAATTGAAAAAGGTACTCCCGGTTTTTCAAGTGGTAAGAAAGAAGATAAGTTGGGAATGCGAGCCAGTGAAACAGCTGAACTTATATTCAACAATTGTAGAGTTTCTGATAAGAATAGATTAGGTAAAGTAGGTGAAGGGTTTATTCAATCAATGAAAGTGTTGGATGGGGGAAGAATCTCTATCGGAGCTTTGTCCCTGGGGGTATCGAAAGGTGCCTATGAGGCGGCATTGAAATATTCAAAAGAGCGCATTCAGTTTGGTAAGCCCATCAGTCAATTTCAGGGTATATCTTTTAAATTGGCAGATATGGTGACTGAAATTGAAGCTTCCGAATTATTGTTGCATAAAGCGGCATTTTTGAAAAATGAAGGTAGGCCCATGACCAAATTGGGGGCCATGTGTAAAATGTATGCATCCGAAGTTTGTGTTAAGGTAGCTAATGAAGCCGTTCAAATACACGGCGGTTATGGGTACACTAAAGATTTTCCGGTAGAAAAGTTTTACAGGGATTCAAAACTATGTACAATAGGAGAAGGTACTACCGAGATACAAAAAGTGGTAATTTCTAAAATTATTTTAAAATAGATTCAATCTATTCCAGATATTCGTTTTATATTTGCGCCCTTAATCACTAAAGAAAGGAGGTTGTAGCCCATGTTAATTATACCAATAAAAGAAGGAGAAAACATAGATAGAGCTTTAAAACGTTTTAAGCGTAAGTTCGATAAGACAGGTACAATGCGTCAATTGCGCAAACGTCAGCAATTCACGAAACCCTCTGTTACTAGAAGAGCTCAGATACAAAAAGCACAATACATACAAGGTTTAAGAGATCAAGAAGAAATCTAGAACCTGTTATTAAAGTGTACAATTATTGAAAAAAATCCCATCAGTTACGATGGGATTTTTTATTTTCACTAATTCACGACTCAACTTTAGTAACTTTGTTCTATGTCCGTACAGTCCTTTACCTCATACCTATTGTTAGAGAAAAATTATTCGAAGCATACGGTAAACGCATATGAAAAAGACATACAATCTTTTATTGACTTTTGTGACAAAGAGCTTAAACTAGAAAGTATCAACAATGTCGAATACAATATCATAAGAAATTGGATAGTGACACTTGTTAATACGGGTATTTCAAATAGATCGGTAAATAGAAAGATTGCCAGCTTAAAAGCTTATTATAAATTTCTACAGCGAGTGGGCAGCATTAACATAAACCCTTTGGCGAAACATAAAGCACTTAAAACGTCAAAAAAAATTGAGGTGCCATTTTCTGAGGAAGAAATGCAACGGATTTTGTTGCAGTTACCTTTTGAGGATGATTTTGAAGGTAGTCGCGATAAACTTATTATTGAGTTGCTGTATACGACAGGAATAAGAAGATCTGAATTAATTAATCTCCGAACCAATTCAGTTGATCTTAATCAGAGGTCAATGAAGGTTTTGGGTAAAAGAAACAAGGAACGTATTGTGCCATTACTATTACCAACAATTGATTTGTTTGAAGCTTATTTTCGCTATCGAAAAGAGCTTGAAAATATTACACATGATGAATATATTTTTCTGACCATTTCGGGCAATAAAATATATGAAACTCTTGTTTATAGAATTATAAAGGGGTATTTTAGTAAGGTGTCCTCCAAGGTGAAAAGGAGCCCGCACATATTACGACATACCTTTGCAACCCATTTACTCAATAAAGGAGCAGATTTAAATTCGGTAAAAGAGTTGCTGGGTCATTCAAGTTTGGCTTCGACCCAAGTTTATACACACAATAGTATAGCCGAACTTAAAAAAGTACATTCATCTGCCCACCCTAGGGGTAAAAAATTGTGAGGTCAATTTACATCGTTTAACATTTAAAATTTTAATCTATGAAAGTAAACGCTCAATCAGTTAATTTTAATGCGGATAGAAAGCTCTTGGATTTTGTTCAGAACCGAATGGATAAGTTGGAAACATTTTATGATAAAGTGATAAGTTCAGATGTTTATTTAAAAGTAGAGAATACAAGTTCAAAAGAAAATAAGATTGTTGAGATTAAGTTAAATGTGCCCAAAGATAAATTCGTTGTTAAAAAACAATGCAAATCGTTCGAAGAAGCAGTTGATTCGGCTTGTAGTTCTTTGCAGAGGAAACTTAAAAAAATGAAAGAAATGCAGCGGGTGAAAGTGTGATGAAAATTTTGTCAAAATTATTTTGATTAAACAAATAAATATATACATTTGCAGTCCGTTAGAAATAGCGGACTTTTTTATGCGTAAAAAAGTGTTGATAGGCCGATGTAGCTCAGCTGGCTAGAGCAGCTGATTTGTAATCAGCAGGTCGTGGGTTCGAGTCCCTCCATCGGCTCGAAAGTTCTTTAAAATAAGGTATTGGGGAGATACTCAAGCGGCCAACGAGGGCAGACTGTAAATCTGCTGACTACGTCTTCGCAGGTTCGAATCCTGCTCTCCCCACTATATTTTGAAAAACGAAAATCAGAAATTCAGTTATGTGAAATTCTGATGAAAACGATTTTTTGTTTATGAGAACTTGAGTAAAAATCCAAAAAAAGGATTTTGAATTGAAATTTTGAATTAAAAATGCGGGAGTAGCTCAGTTGGTAGAGCGTCAGCCTTCCAAGCTGAATGTCGCCGGTTCGAACCCGGTCTCCCGCTCTGATTATCAAAAGAAAAAAATCTTTTGATATGTTCTTTGGATATTGAATAATATTAAGGATGAATTTAGAATTTGTCCTGGGCAAAGTCAAGGAAACTTGATCTGGAGCTCAAAGACCTTGGGTTGACGTTTGTTGTAATTTCGATGTTGTTTTGGTTTATCCAAAAACGTGTGACATCAACCAGGAACCCAACAAGCCGACGTAGCTCAGGGGTAGAGCGTTTCCTTGGTAAGGAAGAGGTCACGAGTTCAAATCTCGTCGTTGGCTCAATTTTGGCATATAATTGTACACTAATATAAACTAAGATTAAAATTCATTAAAAATGGCAAAGGAAACTTTTGATCGTTCCAAACCGCACTTAAATATAGGTACCATTGGACACGTAGATCACGGTAAAACTACATTGACTGCTGCTATAACAACAGTTTTAGCAAATGCAGGGCTTTCAGAAAAGAGAGATTTCGATTCTATCGATAACGCTCCTGAAGAAAAAGAAAGAGGTATAACTATCAACACTTCGCATGTTGAATACCAAACTGCTAATCGTCACTACGCGCACGTAGATTGTCCAGGTCACGCGGATTACGTTAAGAACATGGTAACTGGTGCTGCACAGATGGACGGTGCTATCTTGGTTGTGGCGGCGACAGATGGTCCTATGCCACAAACACGTGAACACATACTTTTGGGACGTCAGGTTGGTATTCCAAGAATCGTTGTATTCATGAACAAAGTCGACATGGTTGACGATGAAGAGCTTTTGGAGCTAGTTGAAATGGAAATAAGAGAATTGCTTTCTTTTTATGAATACGATGGTGATAACGGACCTGTTGTTGCTGGTTCTGCTTTAGGCGCGCTTAATGGAGAGCAAAAATGGGTAGATACGGTAATGGAATTGATGACAGCTGTTGATGAGTGGATTGAGCTTCCAAAGAGAGATATTGATAAAGACTTTTTGATGCCTGTTGAAGATGTATTTACGATTACTGGTCGTGGTACTGTTGCAACCGGTCGTATAGAAACTGGTGTTGCTAACACAGGTGACGCAGTTGATATTATTGGTATGGGTGCTGAGAAATTAGCTTCTACCGTAACTGGTGTTGAAATGTTCCGTAAGATTTTGGATAGAGGTGAAGCTGGTGATAACGTAGGTATCTTGTTAAGAGGTATTGAAAAATCAGATATCAGTAGAGGTATGGTAATTTGTAAGCCAGGTTCTGTTAAGCCACACGCGAAATTTGAAGCTGAGGTTTATATCCTTAAGAAAGAAGAAGGTGGTCGTCACACTCCTTTCCACAATAACTATCGTCCACAGTTTTATGTAAGAACTACTGATGTTACGGGTAATATCGCACTTCCAAGTGGAGTTGAAATGGTAATGCCTGGGGATAACCTTACTATTACTGTAGATTTGATTCAGCCAATTGCGTTGAGTGTAGGTCTACGTTTTGCTATCCGTGAGGGTGGTAGAACAGTTGGTGCTGGTCAGGTGACCAAAATCATAGACTAAGGTTAAATATAAGATTTTGCATTTGAGGTGTCCCGCTACGGCGGGATACCTTTCAATGTAAATATAAACGGGTGTAGCTCAGTTGGTAGAGCACTGGTCTCCAAAACCAGGTGTCGGGAGTTCGAGCCTCTCCTCCCGTGCTAAAAAGGAGAAAGAAGTTAAGGTAAAGTTCATTTAGAATGTTCTTTCTGTTTAATTAAAAGATTAAAACAAATGTTGACTTATATAAAGGAATCAATAGAAGAGTTAAAGAACAATGTTACTTTACCTTCTAAGGCAGAATCGTCTAACTTAATGGTTGTTGTTGCAGTATTTTCAATATTGTTCGCATTGGCAACTTGGGGTGTGGATTCTGTTTTCAGTAAATTGATCAAGCTTTATTTCAGCAACGTTTTAAACTAAGTCGAGCCTTATGTCAGAAGTATTGGAAAAAAAATGGTATGTGGTAAGAGCTGTCAGTGGTCAAGAGAATAAAATCAAGGGCTATATTGAGAGTGAAGTAACGAGACTTGGGTTTTCTGACTATTTAGAAGATGTATTGGTGCCTACAGAAAAGGTCATACAAATCAGAAATGGAAAGAAAATAAATAAGGAACGAGTTTATTTTCCTGGGTATATCATGATCAAAGCCAATTTGGGTGGAGAAATGATTCATATAATACGTTCAATAACCAATGTAATTGGTTTTTTGGGTGAAACAAAAGGTGGTGACCCTGTTCCGTTGAGGAAAACAGAAGTTAACAGAATGCTTGGTAAAGTGGATGAATTGGCTGTGAATACTGATAGTATTGCGATACCATTTGTGCATGGAGAGACGGTTAAGGTTATTGATGGGCCTTTTAATGGTTTCAATGGGACTGTTGAGAAAATAAATGAAGAAAAGCGTAAACTCGAGGTAATGGTTAAGATTTTTGGAAGAAAAACACCATTGGAGTTAAGTTATATGCAAGTAGAAAAAGTATAATAATATTGTTACATATTTAAAAGTTGTGTTGCTTCCTAAAAACACACTTTCAATTTAATTTTAAACAATGGCAAAAGAAGTAGGTAAAGTAGTTAAGCTACAAGTTAGGGGAGGTGCAGCGAATCCATCGCCACCGGTTGGACCCGCCTTAGGTGCTGCCGGTGTTAACATCATGGAGTTCTGCAAGCAGTTCAACGCTCGTACGCAGGATAAACCAGGTAAAGTTTTACCAGTTGTTATCACGGTATATAAAGATAAGTCATTTGACTTCATCGTAAAAACACCGCCAGCGGCAGTTCAACTTTTGGAAGCAGCTAAGATTAAAAAAGGATCTGGCGAACCTAACAGAGTAAAATTAGGTAGTGTAACCTGGGACCAAATCAAGGCAATAGCCGAAGATAAGATGGTTGACCTTAATGCATTTACCGTGGAATCGGCTATGAGTATGGTAGCTGGTACTGCACGGTCAATGGGAATGAAGGTAGCAGGCAAGAGACCTTTTTAAAATCTTAAAAGCAATTAAATGGCAAAGTTAACAAAGAAGCAAAAAGAAGCCCACGCTAAAATTGATAGAGAAAAACTTTATTCAGTTGATGAGGGTTCAGCTTTAATAAAAGAGATAACCAATGCAAAATTTGATGCATCTATTGATTTAGCTGTTCGTTTGGGTGTTGATCCGCGAAAAGCAAATCAAATGGTTCGTGGGGTGGTTACATTACCACACGGTACAGGTAAAGATGTTAAGGTTTTGGCCTTGGTGACCCCAGACAAAGAAGCAGAGGCTAAAGAAGCTGGAGCAGATTATGTTGGGTTGGACGAGTATTTGGATAAAATCAAAGGTGGTTGGACAGATGTTGATGTAATCATCACCATGCCAAGTGTTATGGGTAAATTAGGGCCTTTAGGTCGTGTTTTAGGACCAAGAGGTTTAATGCCCAATCCAAAAACTGGAACAGTTACTATGGACGTTGCTAAAGCAGTAACTGAAGTAAAGGCAGGTAAAATTGATTTCAAAGTAGATAAAACGGGTATTGTTCATGCAGCAATTGGAAAAGCTTCTTTTTCAGCGGATAAAATTGCAGGTAATGCCAAAGAATTATTGGAAACTTTGAATAAAATGAAACCTTCTTCGGCTAAAGGGGTGTATATGAAATCTATTTTCATGTCCAGCACTATGAGCCCAAGTGTCCAATTAGATCCAAAAACAGTTGATTAACTGGTAGTTCAAAATTTTAATTATGACAAGAGAAGAAAAATTAAACGTTATAGAAGATTTAACTGCTCAGTTAGCTGAAAATTCAACTATTTATTTAGCTGATATTTCAGGATTGGATGCGACCACAACTTCAAATTTGAGAAGAGCGTGTTTCAAGGCCAATGTTAAACTATCAGTAGTTAAGAATACTTTACTTGCTAAAGCAATGGAGGCCTCTGATAAAGAATTCGGGGAACTACCAGAAGTTTTAAAAGGTAATACATCTTTGATGTTTGCTGAAGCAGGTAATGGTCCGGCAAAACTTATCAAAACTTTTAGAAAAAAGTCAGATAAGCCTTTGTTGAAAGGAGCTTTCGTTGAGGAGGCAGTTTTCGTTGGTGATGATAAATTAGATACTTTGGTAAGTATTAAATCCAAAGAAGAAATGATTGGAGAAATTATTGGCTTGTTACAATCACCAGCCAAAAATGTTATTTCTGGTCTTAAATCTGGTGGTGGTAAACTTGCAGGTATCTTGAAAACATTATCAGAAAAATAGTACGCACTTAAACAATTATATTTTTAAAAATTTTATTAAACGATAGAAAAATGGCAGATTTAAAAGATTTCGCAGAACAGTTGGTTAACTTGACCGTAAAAGAGGTTAATGAGTTGGCTGATATATTAAAAGATGAATATGGTATTGAACCTGCAGCTGCAGCTGTAGCTGTTGCCGCTGGTGGTGGAGCCGCTGAAGGTGGTGAGGCTGCTGAGGAACAATCAGAATTCGATGTAATTTTGACTGCAGCAGGTGGTTCTAAACTTGCAGTTGTTAAATTGGTTAAGGAGTTAACTGGTTTAGGATTGAAAGATGCAAAGGATATCGTTGATAGCGCACCAAAAGCCGTTAAGGAAGGTGTTTCTAAAGACGAAGCCGAAGGTATTAAAAAATCATTGGAAGAAGCAGGAGCAGAAGTTGAGCTTAAATAGTCGCAACTACCATAACACTTTGGGTTTAGGTCTTACCGTTATTTGCGGTTAGACCTAAGCCTTTTTATGCATTAAGTATATAAAGCTATATACTACCCATTAGTATTCACGATCAAAATTTTGTCCATAGATGTTCACAAATCAGACTGAGAGAATAAATTTTGCATCCGCTAAGAACACGCCGGAGTATCCGGATTTCTTGGACATTCAGATTAAGTCATTTCAAGATTTTTTTCAACTTGAAACTAAATCTGATCAAAGGGGCACTGAAGGATTGTATAATACCTTCATGGAGAACTTTCCAATTACAGACACGCGTAACCAGTTTGTGTTGGAATTTTTAGATTATTTTATAGATCCACCAAGATATTCCATCCAAGAATGTATAGAGCGTGGTCTTACCTATAGCGTTCCGCTAAAAGCTAGGTTAAAATTATATTGTACTGATCCTGAGCATGAGGATTTTGAGACCATCGTACAAGATGTGTACCTAGGTACAATTCCTTATATGACTCCTAGTGGTACTTTTGTTATCAACGGGGCAGAGCGTGTGGTTGTATCACAGTTACACCGTTCACCTGGTGTTTTCTTTGGACAATCATTTCATGCCAATGGAACCAAGTTGTATTCTGCCAGGGTTATCCCTTTTAAAGGGTCTTGGATAGAATTTGCTACCGATATCAATGGTGTTATGTATGCCTATATCGATAGAAAGAAAAAATTACCTGTTACAACGTTGTTCAGGGCAATAGGTTTTGAGAGTGATAAAGACATTCTTGAAATCTTTGACCTCTCCGAAGAAGTGAAAGTTTCAAAGGCAGGTCTTAAAAAAGTATTGGGTCGTAAATTGGCTGCTAGGGTATTGAATACATGGCATGAGGATTTTGTTGATGAAGATACTGGAGAGGTTGTTTCAATAGAAAGAAACGAAATTATATTAGATCGTGATACGGTTTTAGAAAAAGACCATATCGAGGAGATTTTGGGTACTGATGTCAAAACTATTCTTTTACATAAAGAGAATAATGCGCAATCTGACTACGCCATTATCCATAATACGTTACAAAAAGATCCAACAAACTCTGAAAAAGAAGCTGTTGAACATATATATCGTCAATTACGTAATGCTGAGCCGCCAGATGAGGAAACGGCACGTGGTATAATTGATAAATTGTTCTTTTCTGATCAACGTTACAACTTAGGTGAAGTTGGTCGTTATAGAATGAACAAAAAATTACAGTTGGATATTGGAATGGATAAGCAGGTCTTAACCAAAGAAGATATCATTACGATAATTAAATATTTAATCGAGCTAATTAATTCTAAAGCAGAGATTGATGATATTGACCACCTTTCTAACCGTCGTGTAAGAACAGTTGGTGAGCAATTGTCTTCTCAGTTTGGTGTTGGTTTGGCACGTATGGCGAGAACTATCCGTGAACGTATGAATGTACGTGACAACGAGGTGTTTACTCCGATTGATTTGATTAACGCAAAGACATTGTCTTCAGTTATCAACTCTTTCTTTGGAACAAACCAGCTTTCACAGTTTATGGATCAAACGAATCCATTGGCTGAGATTACCCACAAACGTAGATTGTCTGCATTAGGGCCAGGAGGTCTATCTAGAGAAAGAGCAGGTTTCGAGGTTCGTGATGTTCACTATACACACTATGGAAGGTTATGTCCTATTGAAACTCCTGAAGGGCCAAATATTGGTTTGATTTCTTCTCTCGCTGTTTTTGCGAAAGTGAACCCAATGGGCTTCTTGGAAACTCCGTATAGAAAAGTAGATGGAGCCAAAGTAGATACTAAAGAGTATATGTACCTAAGTGCTGAGGAAGAGGAAGGAATGAAAATTGCTCAGGCTAACATTCCCCTTAAGGACAATGGTGCAATAGATTCTGAAAAAGTAATTGCCAGGGAAGAAGGTGATTTCCCTGTTGTTGACCCTAAAGAGGTAAACTATACTGATGTTGCTCCTAACCAAATTGCTTCGATTTCAGCTTCGTTGATTCCATTCTTGGAACATGATGATGCGAACCGTGCATTGATGGGGTCTAACATGATGCGTCAAGCAGTTCCATTGCTGAAGCCTCAATCACCGATTGTAGGTACTGGTCTTGAAAGACAAGTTGCCTCCGATTCTAGAGTATTGATAAATGCAGAAGGCGATGGTACTATTGAGTATGTTGATTCACAAAAAATCACCATTAAGTACAAAAGAACTGACGCTGAAAGATTAATCAGTTTTGATGAAGACGAAAAGACGTATAACTTGGTTAAGTTTAGAAAAACAAACCAAGGTACCAGTATTAACTTAAAACCAATCGTTAAGAAAGGTGATAAAGTTAAAAAAGGACAAGTTCTATGTGAAGGTTATGCTACTGAAAAAGGTGAACTGGCCTTGGGTAGAAACCTTACTGTAGCTTTTATGCCTTGGAAAGGATATAACTTTGAGGATGCGATTGTAATTTCTGAAAAAGTTGTACGTGAAGATATCTTTACTTCAATACATGTTGATGAATACGCTTTAGAAGTAAGGGATACCAAACTAGGTGCTGAGGAACTAACGCATGATATTCCAAACGTTTCTGAAGAGGCTACAAAAGATCTTGATGAAAATGGGATGATTCGTATTGGTGCGGAGGTTAAACCTGGAGATATTCTTATTGGTAAGATTACTCCAAAAGGCGAATCTGACCCAACACCCGAAGAAAAATTGTTGCGTGCTATTTTTGGTGACAAAGCAGGTGATGTAAAAGATGCGTCACTTAAAGCCTCTCCTTCGCTAAGAGGTGTTGTAATTGATAAGAAATTATTTTCAAGATCTATTAAAGACAAGCGCAAGCGCTCTGAGGATAAAGAGGCAATTTCAACATTGGAGTTGGAGTACGAAGTTAAATTCCAACAGCTTAAAGATGTCTTGGTGGAAAAATTATTCACTTTGATAAACGGAAAGACTTCGCAAGGGGTATTGAACGATTTGGGTGAAGAAGTTCTTCCAAAAGGGAAGAAGTATACCATGAAGATGCTTAACTCTGTTGATGACTTTGCGCACTTGGTTGCAGGAACTTGGACAACAGATAAAGATGTAAATCATTCTGTTGCTGATTTATTGCACAACTATAAGATTAAGCTTAATGACCTACAAGGAAACTTGAGAAGAGATAAGTTTACAATTTCTGTTGGCGATGAATTGCCTGCAGGAATCATGAAGTTGGCCAAAGTTTATGTTGCTAAAAAACGTAAGCTTAAGGTTGGTGATAAAATGGCTGGTCGTCACGGTAACAAAGGTATTGTTTCAAGAATCGTACGTCAAGAGGATATGCCTTTCTTAGAAGACGGTACTCCGGTTGATATCGTATTGAATCCATTGGGTGTACCATCGCGTATGAACATTGGCCAGATTTATGAAACTGTTCTTGGTTGGGCAGGTCTTAAATTAGGTAGAAAATATGCTACTCCGATTTTTGATGGCGCAACTTTAGATGAAATCAATGCTTACACCGATGAGGCTGGAATTCCACGCTTTGGACATACACACTTATATGATGGTGGTACAGGTAAGCGATTTGATCAGGCTGCGACGGTAGGTGTTATTTACATGTTGAAATTAGGTCACATGGTAGATGATAAGATGCATGCGCGTTCAATAGGACCTTACTCTTTAATAACGCAGCAACCTTTAGGCGGTAAAGCACAATTTGGTGGTCAGCGTTTTGGAGAGATGGAAGTTTGGGCTCTTGAAGCATATGGAGCATCTGCGACTTTGCGTGAAATATTGACCGTTAAGTCTGATGATGTTATTGGTAGGGCGAAAACTTACGAGTCAATCGTTAAGGGTGAAACAATGCCAGAACCTGGTTTGCCAGAATCTTTCAATGTATTGATGCACGAACTTAAGGGATTAGGTTTGGACATTAGATTGGAGGAATAGTTAAATCTATTTTTTAAAAAGATTTTAGAACACATTTAATTTAGTATCACCATTATATTATGGCTAGAATAAAAGATAATAACCCAATAAAAAGGTTCGATAAGATTTCAATCGGTTTAGCCTCTCCAGAAGCAATTTTGGCGGAGTCAAGAGGAGAAGTTTTAAAACCTGAAACTATTAACTACAGAACACACAAGCCTGAGCGTGACGGTCTTTTCTGTGAGCGAATTTTTGGTCCTGTAAAGGATTATGAATGTGCTTGTGGTAAATATAAAAGAATCCGTTACCGTGGTATCGTCTGTGATCGTTGTGGGGTAGAGGTTACCGAGAAAAAAGTACGTAGAGATAGGGTAGGGCATATCAATTTGGTAGTTCCTGTAGCCCATATATGGTACTTCCGTTCTTTGCCAAATAAAATTGGATACCTTCTAGGATTGCCATCCAAGAAATTGGATATGATAATTTACTACGAACGTTATGTCGTAATTCAGCCAGGGGTTGCCAAAGGTCCTGAAGGGGAAGAAGTGAATAAGATGGATTTCTTGACAGAAGAGGAATACTTGAACATCTTGGAATCTATTCCACAGGAAAATCAATATTTAGAAGATTCTGATCCTAATAAGTTCATTGCTAAAATGGGTGCTGAATGTCTTATTGATTTATTGGCACGTATTGACCTCCAAGAGTTATCGTACGAATTAAGACATAAAGCCAACACTGAAACTTCCAAACAGCGTAAAACTGAGGCGTTAAAGCGTCTTCAGGTTGTTGAAGCTTTAAGGGAATCTCAAGAGAATAGGGAAAATAGACCTGAATGGATGATTATGAAAGTGGTTCCTGTTATTCCACCAGAATTACGTCCGTTGGTTCCATTGGATGGAGGTCGTTTTGCTACTTCAGATTTAAATGATTTGTACAGAAGGGTGATTATCAGAAACAATCGCCTAAAGCGATTGGTTGAAATAAAAGCACCTGAGGTAATTCTTAGGAATGAGAAGCGTATGCTTCAGGAATCTGTTGATTCCTTGTTTGACAACACAAGAAAAGCCTCAGCTGTTAAAACAGAATCGAATAGGCCTTTAAAATCACTTTCTGACTCATTAAAAGGTAAGCAAGGACGTTTCCGTCAAAACCTTTTGGGTAAACGTGTAGATTATTCTGCTCGTTCGGTAATCGTTGTTGGTCCAGAATTGAAGTTGTTCGAATGTGGGTTGCCAAAAGATATGGCAGCCGAGCTTTACAAGCCTTTTGTTATTCGTAAATTAATTGAAAGGGGTATTGTGAAAACCGTTAAATCGGCTAAAAAAATAATAGACAAGAAAGAACCTGTAGTTTGGGATATTCTGGAAAATGTTCTAAAAGGGCATCCAGTATTATTGAACCGTGCTCCTACATTGCACAGATTGGGTATCCAAGCTTTTCAGCCAAAATTAATCGAGGGAAAAGCAATTCGTTTGCACCCATTGGTTTGTACTGCATTTAACGCGGATTTTGATGGTGATCAAATGGCAGTTCACTTACCATTGGGCCCTGAGGCAATTTTGGAAGCTCAGCTATTGATGCTTGCATCTCATAATATATTGAACCCTGCTAATGGTTCTCCGATAACAGTACCTTCTCAGGATATGGTCTTGGGTCTATATTATATGACCAAGGAGCGAAAATCTACCAAAGAAGTACCGGTTATAGGTGAAGGATTAACCTTTTACTCGTATGAAGAGGTGGAAATTGCTTTTAATGAAGGCAAGGTTAATCTCAATGCCGGAATTAAGGTACGGGCCATGGATTTTAATGAAGAAGGAGAATTAGTGAACCAAATTATTCCAACAACTGTTGGTAGAGTTTTGTTCAACATGGAGGTTCCTGAAGCGGCTGGTTACATTAATGATGTTTTGAACAAAAAATCATTAAGAGATATCATCGGTAAGATTCTTGCCGTTACTGATGTCCCTACGACAGCTGATTTCTTGGACAAGATCAAAACTATGGGATATGACTTCGCCTTTAAAGGTGGTCTTTCTTTCAGTTTGGGCGATATTATAATTCCACCTGAAAAACATGGCATGATAGATGACGCCAATGGTCAGGTTGATGGTATTATGGCTAACTATAATATGGGTCTTATCACCAACAATGAACGTTATAATCAAGTAATTGATGTTTGGACTTCAACGAATGCAATGTTGACAGAGTTGGCAATGAAACGTATTCGCGAAGATCAACAAGGATTCAATTCTGTATATATGATGTTGGATTCAGGTGCGAGGGGTTCTAAAGAGCAAATTCGCCAGTTGACCGGTATGCGTGGATTAATGGCCAAGCCTAAAAAGTCTACTGCAGGAGGTGGAGAAATTATTGAAAACCCGATTCTTTCTAACTTTAAGGAGGGGCTTTCGATTTTGGAATACTTTATCTCAACTCACGGTGCACGTAAAGGACTTGCAGATACCGCCTTGAAAACGGCTGATGCGGGATATTTAACACGTCGTTTGGTTGATGTTTCACAGGATGTTATTATTAACATTGACGATTGTGAGACTTTAAGAGGAATTGCGGTTGAATCTTTAAAGAAAAATGAAGAAGTTGTTGAGACTTTAGGGGAGAGAATTCTTGGTAGGGTTTCCTTACATGATGTTCATAACCCATTGACAGATGAGCTTTTATTGACTGCCGGACAGCAGATTATGGAAGAAGATGTTAAGAAAGTTGAGGCATCTCCGATAGAAAAAATTGAAGTACGTTCTGCATTAACTTGCGAAGCTCAAAAAGGTATTTGTGCCAAATGTTATGGTAGAAACCTTTCTACCAATAAAATGGTACAAAGAGGTGAGGCAGTTGGTGTTGTTGCCGCACAATCTATTGGTGAACCAGGAACACAGTTAACACTTCGTACTTTCCACGTGGGAGGTATTGCCGGTAACATTTCTGAGGATAATAAATTGGTTGCCAAATTCGATGGTGTTGCAGAAATCGAAGACCTGAGAACAGTTAAAGGAGAAGATGGTGAAGGTAAAGCAGCAACAATTGTTATTTCAAGAACATCTGAAATAAAAATAGTGGATGCAAAAACTGGTATAACACTAAGTACCAACAACATTCCTTATGGTTCGCAATTATTCATTAAGAACGGAGCCAAAATAAAGAGTGAAGATGTTGTTTGTCAATGGGATCCATATAACGGTGTAATCGTTTCTGAATTTCCTGGTAAAATAGCATATGAGAATATTGAACAAGGAGTTACATACCAGGTTGAAATTGATGAGCAAACTGGATTCCAAGAGAAAGTAATCTCTGAATCTAGGAATAAGAAACTTATTCCAACATTGTTGATTATGAACAATAAGGATGAAGTGCTTCGTTCATATAACCTACCTGTAGGTTCTCACCTTATGGTGGATGATGGGGATAAGATTAAGGAAGGAAAAATCTTGGTAAAAATACCCCGTAAATCGGCTAAAGCGGGTGATATTACAGGTGGACTTCCAAGGGTGACAGAATTATTCGAAGCTAGAAATCCCTCTAACCCAGCAGTTGTTTCTGAGATTGACGGTGTAGTTTCTTTTGGTAAAATAAAGAGAGGTAACCGTGAGATAATCATAGAATCCAAGTTAGGCGAGATCAAGAAATACTTGGTTAAATTATCTAACCAAATTTTGGTTCAGGAGAATGATTATGTACGCGCAGGTATGCCACTTTCAGATGGTTCAATAACTCCAGAAGATATTCTTTCAATCAAAGGTCCTTCAGCTGTTCAGCAATATTTGGTGAACGAAGTACAGGAGGTTTATCGTTTACAGGGTGTGAAAATCAATGATAAACACTTTGAGGTTGTAGTAAGGCAAATGATGCGAAAAGTACGTATTCAAGATCCGGGAGATACTATTTTCTTAGAGAATCAATTGATTCATAAATCTGATTTCATCAAGGAAAACGATGAGATTTTTGGTAAAAAAGTTGTTGTCGAAGCTGGTGAATCAGAGAATTTAAGAGCTGGCCAGATTATAACAGCACGTGAATTAAGAGATGAAAATTCGGTGCTTCGAAGATCTGATAAGACCTTGGTAGAAGCCAGAGATGCTGTAGCTGCAACTGCCACACCAATTCTTCAGGGTATTACAAGAGCTTCATTACAGACGAAATCTTTCATTTCTGCTGCCTCATTCCAGGAAACGACAAAAGTATTAAACGAAGCTGCAGTTAGCGGTAAAGTAGATACTCTTGAAGGATTAAAGGAAAATGTAATTGTAGGTCATAAGATACCGGCTGGTACTGGTATGCGTGATTATGAAAGCATTATAGTAGGTTCCAAAGAGGAGTATGATGAAATAATGGCACGAAAAGAAGCTTTAAAATTTTAATCGATTGTTATGAGCGATAAAGATCAGAAACAAAAGCAGATTAATATAGAATTGGATGAAAAAACGGCTGAGGGAACATATTCCAATTTGGCCATTATAAATCATTCGGTTTCTGAGTTTGTTGTTGACTTTATCAGTATGATGCCCGGAGCTCCAAAAGCTAAGGTTAAAAGTAGAATTGTTCTTACACCTCAACATGCCAAGAAGTTTTTGAAGGCTTTAGGGGATAATGTGAGTAGGTTTGAAAAGGCCCATGGCACGATTAAGGATTATGAGCAACCTCCGATACCAATTAATTTTGGTCCTACCGGAGAAGCTTAAATAATAAAAATCCCATGATAAAAATCATGGGATTTTTATTTTGTGTTATTCTGTTTATTATTTAAATTCGGAAGTAAAATGTAGAATAACCGATGGGTATTTTTGTTGGGTCATTTGAAGAGAGAATTGAGAATCTGCCAAGAATACCATTTGCCCTCGTTTATCTTTGGCCAAGAACTTTTGTTTAACCCTTTTAAACTCCTTAAATTCTTCATTTTTTTCGTCTTGAGGTTCCACCCAGCAAGCCTTATGTACTGGAAAATTCTCATAACTGCATTTAGCTCCATATTCGTGTTCCAATCTATACTGAATAACTTCAAACTGTAAAGCTCCAACCGTACCAATGACCTTTCTACCATTCATTTCTAGAATGAATAATTGTGCGACTCCCTCATCCATTAATTGATCAATCCCTTTGCCCAATTGTTTGGATTTCATTGGGTCCGCATTATTGATGTATCTAAAATGTTCTGGAGAAAAACTAGGAATGCCTTTATAGTTAAGTTGTTCACCTTCCGTTAAAGTGTCCCCAATTTTGAAATTCCCGGTATCATGTAAACCAACAATGTCACCTGGATATGAAATATCGACTATTTCTTTTTTTTCAGCAAAGAAGGCGTTTGGACTGGAAAACTTCAAATTCTTCCCATGTCTAACATGCAGATACGGCTTGTTTCTTTCAAAAGTTCCAGAAACTATTTTAACGAATGCTAATCTATCTCGATGCTTTGGATCCATATTGGCATGAATCTTAAAAACGAACCCAGTCAATTTCTTTTCGTCCGCTTCAACCAATCTTTCTTCGGCCATTTTGGCTCGAGGAGAAGGTGCAATTTCAATGAAACAATCAAGAAGTTCTCGAACCCCAAAATTATTAAGTGCTGACCCAAAAAAGACCGGTTGTTGGTCACCTTTTAGGTAGCTTTCCTTGTTAAAGGGGGGGTACACTCCACTAACCAATTCAAGATCATCTCTTAAACTTTCGGCAGAAGTTGCTCCAATAATATCATCCAATTCTGAATTTTCGATATCATCAAAAGCTATGGTGTCTTCAATGTTCTTTTTACTATCCCCACTAAATAGATTGATGTTTTTTTCATAGATATTGTAGATTCCCTTAAAATCATACCCCATGCCAATGGGAAAACTTAGAGGGGTAACCGTAAGCCCGAGTTTTTGCTCAAGGTCATCCAAAAGGTCAAATGCGTCTTTACCCTCTCTATCAAGTTTATTGATAAAAACAATCATTGGAATGTTACGCATCCTACAGACTTCAACTAGTTTTACGGTCTGCTCTTCAACACCTTTTGCTACATCCACTACCACAATAACACTGTCAACGGCTGTTAAAGTTCTAAAGGTGTCTTCTGCAAAGTCCTTGTGACCTGGAGTATCTAAGATGTTGATTTTTTTGTCTTTATATAAAAAGGCTAAAACTGAAGTTGCAACGGAAATACCACGCTGTCGCTCAATTTCCATGAAGTCACTGGTCGCAGTCTTTTTTATTTTATTATTTTTTACAGCGCCGGCCTCTTGAATCGCACCGCCAAACAACAATAACTTTTCGGTTAAAGTTGTTTTACCTGCATCTGGGTGCGATATTATTCCGAAGGTCCGTCGTCTTTCTATTTCGTTCTGAAAACTCATGCCTAGATTTTGGGCAAAAATAGTGTAAAATGTAAGATATCTTGATTGAATAACATATCTATTAAGAAAGAAAAGTTTAGAATAAGACTTTAAGAATTTTTAAAGGTTTCAATTTGTGAATTATTGTGATTAATGAGTTTGTTTTAATGTGTTATGCTGATTACTAGCGTTTTATGATGAATAAAATGATTGATTACTTCGATTAAAAGTGAAATGAAAATATAGTTATTGCACTTTATCGATAATTCTGGTTGTTAAAAGATATTTGATATTAATGCCTTACAAACTATTTGTCTATCGGATTTTTAAATATATCTTGCAATTAGTTTGTGAGAGCCCCACATCTTGAGCTAGTTTACTTCTTTTGCCATGGTGATAAGTAATTAATTGCTGACACTTATGGAAAATTATACATACCCTTTTATTAAACAAATTTTTAGAAGAAGTCTGAAGTTTTTTATGGCTTTTGGTTCGCTTGCTATTAGTGTGAGTTCTGTATATGCTAGTTCTGAAAGTATGGATATCAGTATGATGGATATTGATATTGATACTGATGGCGATGGCGTTTTAGATTCCGTTGATATCGATGATGATAATGATGGTATACTTGATTCTGTAGAAGATGCCAATCTTGATTTTGACAATAATCCTGTGACGAATCCGACGGATTCGGATGGGGACGGCATACCTGATTTTCTTGATATTGATTCTGACAATGACGGCATGTTGGATAATATTGAAGCACAATCAATAGCCGGTTATGTTGAATTGTCAGGGATTGACTCTGATGGTAATGGTATTGATGATATTTATGAAATAACTCCTGGTAGCAATCTTGGATTGGATCCCATAGACACAGATAATGACGGCGTATTTGATTACTTGGATTTAGATTCAGATAATGATGGGATTTTGGATAAAAACGAATCAAGCATAATTAAAACTGATTTTGATTGTGATACAGTACCAAAACTAGCTTTTTCTTCACCTCCCGTACTCGAATCTGGTTCCGCATATAGCGAAGGTGCGATTTATAGAATAAGTAATGTGGCAAACGGAATAGATGCTCTAATTGATATTGAGAAAATAAATAGTGCAAGAATAGATGTTTTGGATCAGAATTCAATAGATTCAGAATTTTTTAAACCAGAAATTCAATTTACTACTACAGACGACAATAAAATGCCTTATGTTGATTTAAGGATTTCATTCGTGAGTACTGGGACAACAGAACCTTATGTTCTGGAAGAATTGATTGCGAACTTCATTGATGTGGACGGTAATGGACAATACCAGGAGTTCAATCGATTTGATAACCCTGCCAGTTATACATTAGATAATCCCAATGAGATAGATGTAAACAATACCTCGGGGGGATTGTTGATAAATGGGGGTTCTAAAGAATATTCCGGAATATTTAATACGCACCCAACTGTAAATGTTGCAGTTGAGTTTCTTGATATATCGACATTCGTTTTTAGATTTGGAATCAAGACTGAAGACCCTGTTAATTTCTCTACCATTGTTAGGCAATCAGGAATTCAGTTTTCTTGCCTTGATAATTTTGTTGATCCACAGACAATTACTTTTAGTACTGATGTTGATAGTGATAATGATGGATTACCTGATAGGGTTGACTTAGATGCTGACAATGACGGAATTCCGGATAACGTAGAAGGTCAATCAACTGATGGTTATGTTCCTCCTACAGGGAATGATAGTGATGAAGATGGACTTGATGATGCCTATGAAGGTGTCGATGACGATGGTTTGACCCCTGTGAACACTGATGGAGCTGATGAACCTGATTATCTAGATTCTGACAGTGATAATGATTTGGTGCCAGATAATAATGAGGGTAATGACTTCAATTTTGATGGTGTTCCTGATCAGTACTATACGGGTATTGACACAGATGGAGACGGCCTAGACGATGGTTATGAGGGCTCTGATGTGAATGACGGTTTCGATGTGAACGACGAGATTGATGATCCTGCCAATGATTTACCGGATACCGACAGTACTGAGGACGTGAACTATAGAGATTTGGATGATGACGGGGATGGGATAGACACCCCTGAAGAAGATTTTGATGGTGATGGTAATCCCACAAATGATGATACTGACAGCGATGGCACACCTGATTATTTAGACCCTACAGATGATAGACTTGATACTGATGGTGATGGAGTTCCTGATGAAGTGGATTTGGACGATGACAATGATGGTATATTGGATACAACCGAGGATCCAAACTTTGACAATGATAATAATCCATTGACAGATCCAACGGATAGCGATGCTGATGGCGTCCCGAACCATTTGGACATCGATGCAGATAATGACGGTATTCCTGATAATGTAGAGATGCAGACAACAGATGGTTATATTGCTCCAAATGATGATGATGAGGTTACATATGCTGCAAATAATGGTGTTAATTCTGCTTATCCAAATGGTTTGATTCCGGTCAATACCGATGGTACAGATGTACCTGATTATCTTGACATGGACAGTGATAATGATTTGGTTCCAGACAATAATGAAGGTAATGACTTCAATTTTGATGGACTTCCCGACCAAGTTTATACGGGTGTTGATACTGATGGTGATGGTCTTGATGATGGTTATGAAGGCGCAGATGTTAATGATGGTTTCGATGTTAATGATGAAATCGATGATCCCAAGAATGATTTGCCTGATACAGATGGAACAGAGGATGTAAATTATAGGGATCTTGATGATGACGGTGATGGGATAGAAACGCCTGATGAGGATTCTGATGGTGATGGTAATCCAACAAATGATGATAGCAATGGTGATGGCACACCGAATTACTTAGACCCTACCGACGATATGGCAAATATAACCGTCTTAAAAGTTGACGAGTTTTACGATGAGAATGGCGATGGCCTTGTCCAAGTAGGGGAAACAATAGATTATTCGTTTATAATAACAAATATAGGTACTGTACCTATTAGTAGTATTACCATTACCGATCCACTGGTCATTGTTTTGGGAGGTCCTTTAGCTATATTAGAGCCAGGAGCCATCGATGATACTACATTTAGGGCAACTTATATCATTACACAAGAAGATGTTGATAATGGCAGTTTTAGTAATTCTGCAACGGTTTTGGGAACAATTCCGGATATAGGTCCAATAAGCAGCCTTTCAGATGATCCAGATAACCCTACAAATGTTGACATAGATGGAGATGGTAATCCTGATGACCCTACTGTATTTATATTCCCAGTCGTCATACCGATAGATGCCGTCGATGATGATTATACCAATATTTTTGTTGATGGTCTTATTGGAGGAGTTATTTCAGATATTAATGTGTTGGATAATGATACTCTGAATGGTGAACCTGTCAATCTAGATAATGTGATAATTAGTTCAGAGCCAAACGGCACTTTGACAATAGATTCAGATGGAAACGTGATTGTGACACCTCTTACCCCTACTGGTTCATATTCTATTGAATATACAATCTGCGAAATAGCCAATTCGGATAATTGTGACAAAGCAAGGGTCATGGTTTTGGTCAGTGAAGTTATCCAAATAGGAATAGAAATTAATCAGATGGTAACCCCCAACAATGATGGCAAGAATGACTTTTTATTCATTAGGGGTGTTGAAAATGCTAAGAATAATTCCCTCAAGATTTTCAACAGATGGGGCGTTGCAGTTTATGAGGGTAATAATTATAACAATCAGAATAATATATTTGATGGTAGATCTAAAGGCAGGTCAACCGTAAGTGCCAGTGAATATCTCCCTTCGGGCGTATATTTTTATATCTTTGAATACCAAAATGATGATATGAAAAATATTACCGATAGTGGGTATATTTATGTTAGTGAATAATTATTTAAACTACTTATGAGGTTAAGAAATAGCATTTTAGGATTTATATTGGTTGTAATATTATCCTTACATGAAATTACTGCTCAGCAAGATGCTCAATATACTCAATACATGTTCAATACAATGAGTGTAAATCCAGCATATGCAGGATCAAGAGGACAATTGAGTATTGCAGCGCTCTATAGATCCCAATGGGTAGGCCTAAATGGTGCACCAAAGAGCCAAACCTTGAATCTTCATTCTCCTATTCGAGACAGTAAATTAGGATATGGTATTTCAATAGTCAATGATGAAATTGGTGATGGGGTTGTACAAGAGACCTATTTCGATGCGATTGTATCTTATACCATAGATGTTTCTTTGGATGGTAAGCTCTCATTTGGTCTGAAGGCAGGAGGTAATTTATTGAATCTTGATTTTCAAGGCCTCCGCAATTTTGATGTTGAACCCATTAGTGTTGACAATATTGAAAATAAATTTTCCCCTAATGTGGGTGTTGGTGTTTATTACCATACAAATTCCTTTTATGCAGGCTTGTCGGCGCCGAATCTATTACAAACAGAGCATTTTGATAATGGTCAAACAGACTCTAATAGTGTTCAATTTTTGTCCAAGGAGCGTATTAATTTCTATATGATAACTGGTTACGTTCTTGACCTTAATGGCAATCTAAAATTTAAACCGGCCGTTTTGACAAAGGTAGTAGGTGGAGCTCCTCTGCAAGTTGATTTATCGGCTAGTTTTATGTTCAATGACAAATTCACATTTGGAGCAGCCTATAGATGGGATGCTGCCATAAGTGGAATGGTTGGTTTTCAGATTTCTGATCAGTTGATGCTTGGATTGGCTTATGATAGGGAAACAACGGACTTAGGAGGAACTCAGTTTAATGATGGATCATTTGAGGTGTTCTTAAGATATGAATTGGTGAAATCATTTCGGAATTTGGTATCACCTAGATTCTTTTAAAGTAACTATAAATGATAAAAAGAAAACTCTTAGTTGTTATTGTTGTAGTGATCTTTGTAGGATACTTCTCAAATGCTCAAGAAAGGTTATATACGAAGGCCAATGAAAAATATAATGAATATTCGTTTAGTCCGGCGATAGATATATATAAGAAGGTCCTTGATAAAGGATTTGTTTCTTCTGAGTTACTAAAGAATCTAGGCAATTCATATTATTTTAATGCTGATTATAAAGAGGCTTCCGAGATTTATAAAAGACTTTTAGCCGAATATAGTTCAGAAACTGGCCCCGAATACTATTTCAGGTATTCTCAAACCCTAAAAAGCTTAGGTGATTACAAAGGAGCAAAAGAGTTGATGGCTCAATTCAGTAAAATAACTGCTGACGACGTCCGGGCGGGTGTTTATAGTAGCAAGGAGGACTACTTGGAGGAAATAAAGAAAAATTCAGGCAGATATGAAATTACTTCTTTTAAATACAATTCTCCCTATTCTGAATTTGCACCTACCTATTATAAAAAGGGACTTATTTTTTCTTCAGATCGCGACACAGGAAATTTAGCTAAGTATAGACATACATGGAATTCAAAAGATTTTTTGGATTTGTATAGTGTTAATACAGATAGTTTGGATGATAATTTGGTTTTGAAATTTGGAGAGAATCTTAATACAAGATTACATGAGTCAACCTCCATTACCACAGCCGATGGAAAGTACATGTACTTTACAAGAAATAATTTCAAGGATGGCAAGTACATTACAGATGAAAAGGGTATGGTTAGACTCAAACTGTTAAGAGCAACTCTGGTCGATGGCGAATGGACAAATATTGAGGAGTTACCCTTTAATAGTGACTCCTATTCAACTGCACATCCCTCATTCAGTCCAGATGAAAAAACATTGTATTTTGCCTCGGATATGCCTGGAACCGTTGGAGAATCTGACATTTTTAAGGTGGCTATCGATAGTGAAGGAAACTTTGGGACACCTGAGAATTTGGGGAGTAATATTAATACTGAGGCAAGAGAAACGTTCCCATTTGTTACATCAGAGGAAATCTTGTACTTATCTTCAGATGGTCATCCCGGACTTGGAGGGCTTGATGTTTTTGCAACAAAGATAAAATTCAACAAATATGATGGCGCTGTTGTTAACGTAGGCAAACCAGTTAATGGCAAAATGGATGATTTTACATTTATTTTTAAAGAAGATTCTCGGGAAGGATATTTTGCTTCTAATAGAGAAAATGGAGTAGGGTCAGATGACATTTATGCATTTATTGAAAATATACCTTTGAAACTTGAATGTGTACAGGCAGTTACTGGAACAGTAAGGGATAAAATAACCAATGAGGTTTTGGTCGGTGCTACCGTAAAAGTTATCAATGAGGATAATGAAGAAATCCTAACAACCATAACAGATTCGGAGGGTAAATACAATCTGTCCTTAGATTGTAATAGAGGTAATTTTGTAAGGGCCTTAATGCAAGGGTATGTTCCTTCAGAGGAGTATTTGGGAAAATCGGCAGGAAAAGCAAATATTATAGATTTCTATCTAGAAAGAGACCGGGTATCAGCTGGTTTTGGTGATGATTTGGCCAAATTGTTGCAATTAAGTACCATATACTTTGATTTTGATAAATATAACATCCGTAGTGATTCTGAAATCGAAATACAAAAAGTTATTGCGGCTATGGAGAAGTATCCCAGTCTAAAGATAAAGGTGAATTCGCACACAGATAGTCGTGGACGAGATGCTTACAACCTTTGGTTATCTCAAAAAAGAGCTGAGTCCACTGTGAATTATATGATATCTAAAGGCATTTTAGAAAGTCGTTTGCTAGGTGAAGGTTTCGGAGAGACTAAACTGATAAACAAATGTGCAAACGGAGTTCGTTGTTTTGGGATAGAACATGAGAAGAATCGTAGATCTGAGTTTATTATTTTAGAGTAAAATAAAGAATAAAGTAAAAAAAAGATGGCACCCATAATTATGGGTGCCATCTTTTTTTTGATGCTTTGATACTGCCGAAGATCATTGGGTTTCTCTATGAAATGCACTTTTCACATTGTAGGTCACATCAATTTTAGGATAGTTTACTGGCTATATTTTAGAATACACAACATTTTTTACTTCTTAGGGGATGGTGTAAGTATTTTTAGCCAAATATTATAAAATCAAATGAGGGGATTAAAGTTTCCAAATTTTAGTATTGTTCTACTTTTCATGTTAATAGCTGCTGGTGTGAATGCTCAAGCAACTATTACTATTGAGGTAAATTGGCCCAATTGGTCATCGGAAAATAGAGTTACCTTTAGGGATCCATCTAATACCCAGATTGGGTCGCGGATCTGTAATCCGGCCGCTTGTTATAATGGTTCAGGAAACAACTCTTACAATAACATTGGTAGCCCACAGACTTATACTGGCGTACCTTATGGTACCAATTATGATATTTATTTGCAGGATACGTATGGTGATGGTTGGAATGGAGGTGGATCCTACGTAAGGGTATATCAAGATGGCATTTTAATTGTTGATTCTGATTTAGGAGGAGGGTCAAATTCTACTGTATCCTTTGATATCGTTGCACCAAGTCCCACAATTTCAATTGCAGATGTGTCTGTAAACGAAAACGCCGGAACGGCAACATTCACAGCAACTCATGTAGGATTGGACGCAAGTGGTTCTTTCACGGTTAATTTTACTACCAATGATGGTACGGCCATAGCGGGTACTGATTATACCTTGAATACGGGCATTTTAAGTTTTAATGGAACGAGTGGGGATACCGAACTAATAACAGTTCCGATTCTAGACAATACTTCTTTTGATGGTGATAAGAACTTTTCAATTCAATTCACATCGGTTTCAGACCCATCGGTTATTATAACTGATACAGCCACAGGAACAATTGTGGACGATGAAGTGGTTTTGGGAAATACGCCTTTGGCCCTTTTCGAGGAACTTGATGGTTATATGGATTATACATCAACTGGGGGAACATTGAGGACATCACCAAATACAGGTAATCCTTGTGCAATAACTACGACTTCATCAAATACGTTATCCTCACCAATACCAGCTGCAGGTACTATTGAAAAAGCGATTTTGTACTGGGCGCACTCCGGGGCAGCAATGGATACCCAGGTGACATTTGAAGGTGCTACCATCAATGCTGAGCTTGTATATATGACTACATTGACGACACGTACTTTTCATGGTTATTATGCTGATGTTACGGGTCTTATTAATGGTATTGCCAATCCATCAACTAATGTATACGACTTTTCAGGACTAACAGTTGACACCTCAAGTACTTATTGTAATTCAGCTACGGTATTAGGAGGGTGGTCCTTAATGATTTTTTACACTGATACCAGTTTACCGGCATCAACTATCAACCTGTACCAGGGTTTTGATGGTAATAGCAATTCCTCTTCAACATTTACATTAAGCGGATTTTATGCTATTGGGTCAACAGGATCTAAAACAACGGCACTTTCTTGGGAAGGGGATCAGACTTTGGCGAACAATGAATCCTTGCAATTTACAACGCCACTTGTTGGTACCAATAGGTTGGCTGGTGATGGTGATAATAACGGTACTACTGTAAATAATCCGTTTAATTCTACGAATTATGATAATACTACCTTGCCTATTGTAAATAACACAGCAACCTATGGGGTTGATTTGGACACTTATGATGTATCAGCCTATATACTCCCGGGAGAAACGAGTGCAACCACCCAAGTTAATGTTGGTCAGGATTTTGTGATTATGAATGCGGTCGTTCTTAAAGTACCTTCAAATTTAATAACAGGTCGTGTTTTTGAGGATGTGAATTACGGTGGTGGTGCTGGTAGAAATTATGCCAGTGCGTCTGGAGTGGGGTTACCAGGTACTACTGTTGAGCTTTATAACAATGTAGGTACCTTGATAGACACTCAAATTACTGATGCCAGTGGAACCTATGTCTTTGCTGGGATGATTAACGGTACGTATAGTATACGTGTAGTAAGCAGTACTGTAGCATCATCAAGGCCTGGTGGTAGTGGTTGTGGAAGTTGTTTACCTGTACAAACGTTTAAAACAGAATATATAGCGAGCACTTTAGTTGAACGGCCCAATGAAGTTGGTGGTGCCGATCCTTCGGCAACAGATACAGGAGCCGGTGTATTAACAGGTGCTCAAACAATAGGGGCGGCAACTATTACAAATGAAGGTGTCGCAGGGCTAGATTTTGGATTCAACTTTAATACCATTGTAAATACGAATGAATCTGGTCAAGGTTCCTTGGAGCAGTTTATTGTGAATTCCAATGAAATTGGGGAAACTGGATTGGACATTGAAGCCAATGCCATTTTTGATCCTGTTGCAGGGGAAGATACTTCTATATTCATGATTCCTCCATCGGGCGACCCATTGGGAAGAACCCCAGATACCAATTATGCCAGTGGATATTTTGATATTTTTATATCAAATGGAGCGCAGCTAACTGAATTAACCGGTTCGAATACTATTATAGACGGAAGGACACAAACAGCTTATTCTGGTGATTCAAATTCGGGTACAATTGGCTCCGGTGGATCCGTTGTTGGAATTTCGGCCACCGTACTACCAAACTATAATCTACCCGAAATACAAGTTCGAGGAGATACAAAAGAGGTATTTAGAAATGATGGTACTATGAATACCATACGGAGTTTAGCTGTATATCTAGACGACAAAACGGCCATACAAGTTAATGATGGTTCCTTAAACATCTTAGAGAATTTGATAGCGGTAAATGCCTTGGGAGTTAATACAGGGGATATGGAATACGGGGTTGAAATCAAAGATGGAGAGGCGACTATTTCTCAGAACTATTTTAGTGGCTCTGGTGAAGCGGCCATATTAATAGACGGAGGTACATCTACAACAATTACCAACAATCATTTTACGAATAATGGTGATTCTGCTTGTAAGCCTTCGATAGAAGTGAAAAATGGGGATGGCATTGTGATTCAGACTAATTTGATCGAAAATTCAGGAGGTTTTGGGGTCGATGCGGAAAATGTATCGACTGCTATAACCATTGACCAGAATACCGTAACTACTTCTGGGTTTATGGGAGGGGGATGTCTAGCAGGAATTATTTTGGGTGATGACGATGCCGTTGTTACGGGAAACATAATCCATACCAATGGAGGAGCAGGATTAGAGTTGGTAAATAACAGTTCAGGGAATTTGATCTCACAAAATTCTTTTTATGCGAATGGTACCTCCGTTCCCGCTCTTGGAATCGACTTTGATCAGGATGGTGTAACATTGAACGATAATGGTGACTCAGATAATGGACCCAACGGAGGTCTCAATTTCCCAATTATAACAACTGCTTATATTTCTGGTTCAAATTTTGTTGTTAAAGGCTGGGCACGACCTGGTGCAACCCTAGAATTCTTTTTGACCGATGTAAATGAAGGTACAGCAACTGAAGGGGATAACGAACTGGGTTTATCCACAGATTACGGTGAGGGGCAAATCTATCTAGGTACGGTTATTGAAGGTAGTGGAGCTGATTTGGCAGCTGGAACATCTTCGTATACAGATGTTGATGGTAATACCGATAATACCAATCTGTTTGAGTTTAGTACTCCTATAGTTTCAGGAGTATCAATTGGGGATTATATTACCGCAACGGCGACAATCTCAAATTCAACATCTGAGTTTTCACCGATGAGTATTCTAAAGGTTAGAACAATAATCACTAATCGCAGAATAACTTATAGGGTTAGTGGTAATTAATAGTATCTACTTTCCAATTCTTACCCAAGCCTTATTTGTAGGGGCCTAATCGACAAACAACATGTTTTAAGGACGTAGTGTCTGATTATTGAAACTTCACAACAATAATTTTAACACATCCGAAAAAGATTTAATCTTTATAAGACCAATAAAACTGTAATTGCCTATTTCATAAGAGCTTCGGTTTTAAAAAACACAACCATGAGAAGAAATTCTCAATCATTTTTATCCAAGTTAACTTTTGGTATTATATTGAGTTTACTCATATTTTATCATGGAGAAACCTTTTCTCAAACGACATTTACTGAAAGTGCGGCCGCATATGGCTTGAATTTAGGCGGCAATAAGGATGGTGGACATGCTTGGGCAGATTATGATCTGGATGGGGATTTTGATCTTGTAGTCAATACACAGGGAAATGGAAAGCTCTATAGAAATGATGGAGGAAGCTTTACAGATGTTACAGGAACACTTGCCCCTGATTTTAATGGTGGCAGTCTAGAACGAACAGTATTGTTCGTTGATTTCAACAACGACGGTTATCCAGACGTTTTCAGAAATAAGCATAATGATTTAAGAATTTATCTTCAAGACCCGGCTACCAATAGGTTTGGGAATGGAACAGGAGGTACAGTTCCAAATCAACGATTTACATCTATGACCGACGGTATGAATACTGAAGGTGCTGGGGCATTGGACTATGATGGTGATGGTGATCTAGATCTGTTTGTTGACAATCATAATTTTGGGATTGATATTCTACAAAACGACGGTACGGGTAATTTTACCCATGTTACCAGAAAAGCAGATAGTCCCAATCCGCCCTATGATGTTTTAAATTCAACTACATGGCCACTGGGATTAGTACAGGATGCAACTGATGGTGATTATGGATCGGCAACTGATTTTAATGATGATGGTTGGGTAGACATTGTGGTACGGAAAAGAGATCAGGTCGATTTATTCACGAATGTTGGCGGAACTTTCCAAAATGGGGTAAATATTGATGATGCCAACAATAACAACAAAGGTGCCGTAGCTTTTTATGATTTTGATAATGATGGCGATTTTGATATGTATTGGACTGAAAATGGGAACAACCAAATACATAGAAACAATGGTGACGGCACATGGACGGGCTTAGGCGCAGCGACTGGAATTCCAATTAGTTTTTCAGGTCAAATTGAAGGTCTGGCCTGTGGTGATGTTGATAACGATGGGGATATCGATATTTTTTTGGCAGGAGGTGCCAATAAGTTGTTCTTAAACCAAATAAACAATGGAGGTGGAGCAATGTCTTTTGTGGATTCTGGCCTAACATTTAGCAATTCTGGAGGTGAAGGTTGTACGTTTATTGATATTGATCAAGATGGCGATTTGGATTTGTACACAAATCGTTCAGGAAATAATAGATTGTACATAAATAATTTAATGGCAAATCAGGCCAATCATTTATATATCGATATTGTTGAAGATCGTGATGCATTTGGTTTGATTAATACAGAAGAACGTTTTGGTGTTGGGGCAACTGCAAAAATATTGGATTGTGATGGAAATGTAATTTCTGGTACCCGAGAGGTAAATGGTGGATTTGGCCATGGTACACAGGGCCCCGGAAGAATTCATTTTGGACTACCAAGTGGTCCCTTGACCCCTATTGTTGTTGAGGTATCATTTCCAAGGACGGCTTCAGGCAGGGTGGTGGTAAGACAACAATTAATACCTAATGATTATAATAACGGTTCTATCAATCTATTGGATGTATTTCCAGATTCAGCCAATCAACCGCCCACGGCAACCGATGAATATACAACGGTTGTGGAAAATAGCTTTGTATCGTTAGATCCATTGATTGATAATGGAAATGGTGCCGATTCTGACCCCGAAGGAGAACCTTTGGAGGTAATCTCCGTTACACAACCATCTAATGGAGTATCGGTATTGAATGGAGATGGTACAGTAACATATACTCCAACAACTGGTTTTTTTGGGAATGACAGTTTTACCTACACCATGAGGGATAACGCCAATTGTACGTTTACCTCAGAAGAGGCTACTGGCTCAATCTATATTACCGTTTTCCCTGATTCTGATAATGATACTGTGGCTGACAGGGTTGATCTTGACGATGATAATGATGGTTTACTAGATGCTGATGAGCTTAATACCATAATCAGTAACTCACAACAGGATTGTACTGGGGAAACGACATTGGATTTTAGCTCCGCTGCCACCTTGGTTTCTGGTACCGCCTTGCAATTAGGTGCTGTTTATAGAATATCAAATATTACTACAGGCACAGATGCCTTGGTAACAATTGATCAAACTTTCAATGCAACAGTTGCCAATATTGATAATAATGGTTCGGAGCCGGCCTCATTCAGACCACAAACAGCCTTTAACCTTACAAATATAGGGGACCAAGGGTATATCGAGTATAGGATTCAATTTGTGAATTCTGGAGGTAGTGCGCCAGTAGTCATTTCTAAATTCTTTACCAATTTCAATGATATTGACGGTAACTCCAACTATGGAGAACAAATTTGGAGTGATAATCCCACAAGTTATATCATTTCCAATCCTACGGAATTGACAATGTCCACAGATGGTTCATGGGTCCTGGGAACGGCTGGAATCAATGAATTTCCAGGAGCTGGTAATACTTTTCCGGAGGTAAATTATGGGGTAAATTATAATTCCCAATCCGAAATATCCATTCGCGTTGGTGCGGTAGCACGAGTTGCAGGTGCCTCAGCCTCGGGTAGGCAGCATAATATAGAATTTAGTTGCCTCACCAATTATGTAAACCCGGAAACCTATGGAATAGATTCCGATTCTGATGGGATTGCCAATCACTTGGATTTGGATAGCGATAATGACGGAATCTATGATGCAGTAGAAGCAGGACACAGTCAATCACATTCCAATGGTGTGGTCAATGGACCTTACGGGGCCAATGGATTGGCCAATGTTGTAGAAACTGCAGCAGAAAGTGGAGCCATAAATTATACAATTTTAGATACTGATGGTACCGATCCCGCGGATTTTTTGGATACGGATAGTGATGATGATGGCTGTAGTGATGCGAATGAGGCCTATAATAACGCAAATGCCGACGGAGGGGACAATGAATACTATGCGACAGGTAATCCACCAGCAACAGACGGTTTTGGGCGTGTAACAGGAGCAACTTACCCTGTTCCTGCGGATATTGATACAGACAGTACCTATGACCATCTGGAAGTAGGTCTTGCTCCCAGTATCAGCACCCAACCACCAAATACCAATGTTTGTCCGGGTTGTGATATAACAATAGAGGTAATAGCCTCGAATTCAGATACCTATCAATGGCAGTTAGATGATGGTTCAGGCTGGGTAGATCTGACCGATTCAGGGATCTATAGTGATACATCAACGAGTATTTTGACCATTACAAATGCAACTGCTCCTGACAATGGAAATGAGTATAGGGTAATAGTATCCAATACGATGTTCATTTGTAGTTCTGAAACTTCAAATTCCGCTGTTTTGACCCTAAGGGTAAACACCATTATTACCAACAGAAGAATCACCCATAGAGTTAACAAAAACTAATTGAAAAAACCAACTAAAAACAATCTATGAAAATCAATGATTTTAGGAAATATCTTACGACAAAAACCTTTGTAAGGTATTGCTATAATGAATGTAATCGACCAACGTATTGTCTAAAAAAGAATGCATTTCGTCGATGAAAACCTCAAATTTTAAGAGCTTGACAGTACTTAATGACCCTTTCACAACAATTATTTTCCTAGGGTAGGTATAGAGTTAATTTTGTAAAGTGTAATTATTATGTCTCGTTGAAATCAATTTTGCCGATTCAAATTAAACAAACCCAGATTATGAACAACTTAACCAAATTATCAATGTTTTTAAGTAACAAAAAACATGATGACTTTCTACATGAGGAACAGCGATTATTATCGCTTTGTTTTGAACAAACTGAAGATTTACTCCTAAATGATAGATAATAGTTGTTCAGCTAGTATGATGTTGTTCATTTTTTAAATGTTTGACATCAACCACCAACTAACTAAAAGATTTTGAAACACCAAACCATTATTAGTAAAGACGTTGTCATGAATAGAAAGATATTAATTCTGATATTTCTATTGTTCTCAGGATTTGCCTTTGCGCAAACTACAGTAAACTTAGAAGATCAGTGTAATTGTGAGGTTCTTAGTGGAACCGATGTCACCGCACCAGGTATGGTAACTCCGGCAGGAGCAGATACGGGTGATGTATATGTAAACACCAATACCGGTACTATTTATTTTTGGGATGGGGATTCTTGGGAGTTAACATCCTCTGATAATCAGCAACTTCAGAATTTTAGTTTTGATTCTGGGACCAATATGTTATCATTGGACATCGAAAATGGAAATTCAGTTTCCGTTAATCTAACAGACCTGGCTGACCAAGATGCAACTGAGGTAAACCTGAACGGTCCTATTGATGTAGACGGTGACGGTAATGATGAGACCACGGTACAGGAAGCAATCGCTGACTTGGCGGCCATCACTGAGACTGTAACCAACTTGGTGGACAATAATGATGGCACCATCACTTATACGAATGAGGATGGAACACCACAGACGATAAACAAATCAGACCTTACGGACAACCTTGACGGCACCTTCACCTTTGACAATGGCGATGGCGCCCCGATCACATTTGTGGGCACTGACGATCAGGATGCCACTGAGGTGAACCTGAACGGTCCTATTGATGTAGACGGTGACGGTAATGATGAGACCACGGTACAGGAAGCAATCGCTGACTTGGCGGCCATCACTGAGACTGTAACCAACTTGGTGGACAATAATGATGGCACCATCACTTATACGAATGAGGATGGAACACCACAGACGATAAACAAATCAGACCTTACGGACAACCTTGACGGCACCTTCACCTTTGACAATGGCGATGGCGCCCCGATCACATTTGTGGGCACTGACGATCAGGATGCCACTGAGGTGAACCTGAACGGTCCTATTGATGTAGATGGTGATGGTAACGATGAGACGACGGTACAGGATGCGATCGCCGACTTGGCCGCAATCGCTGAGACGGTTACTAATTTAGTTGACAACAATGATGGTACCATCACTTATACGAATGAGGATGGCACACCACAGACAATAAACAAATCAGACCTTACCGATAATGGTGATGGCACCTTCACCTTCGACAATGGGGATGGTGCACCGATCACATTCGTGGGGACCGATGACCAGGATGCCACTGAAGTGAACCTTAACGGTCCTATTGATGTAGATGGTGATGGTAATGATGAGACGACGGTACAGGATGCGATCGCCGACTTGGCCGCAATCGCTGAGACGGTTACTAATTTAGTTGACAACAATGATGGTACCATCACTTATACGAATGAGGATGGCACACCACAGACAATAAACAAATCAGACCTTACCGATAATGGTGATGGCACCTTCACCTTCGACAATGGGGATGGTGCACCGATCACATTCGTGGGGACCGATGACCAGGATGCCACTGAAGTGAACCTTAACGGTCCTATTGATGTAGATGGTGATGGTAATGATGAGACGACGGTACAGGATGCGATCGCCGACTTGGCCGCAATCGCTGAGACGGTTACTAATTTAGTTGACAACAATGATGGTACCATCACTTATACGAATGAGGATGGCACACCACAGACAATAAACAAATCAGACCTTACCGATAATGGTGATGGCACCTTCACCTTCGACAATGGGGATGGTGCACCGATCACATTCGTGGGGACCGATGACCAGGATGCTACAGAAGTGAACCTTAACGGTCCTATTGATGTAGATGGTGATGGTAATGATGAGACGACGGTACAGGATGCGATCGCCGACTTGGCCGCAATCGCTGAGACGGTTACTAATTTAGTTGACAACAATGATGGTACCATCACTTATACGAATGAGGATGGAACACCACAGACAATAAACAAATCAGACCTTACCGATAATGGTGATGGCACCTTCACCTTCGACAATGGGGATGGTGCACCGATCACATTCGTGGGGACCGATGACCAGGATGCCACTGAAGTGAACCTTAACGGTCCTATTGATGTAGATGGTGATGGTAATGATGAGACGACGGTACAGGATGCGATCGCCGACTTGGCCGCAATCGCTGAGACGGTTACTAATTTAGTTGACAACAATGATGGTACCATCACTTATACGAATGAGGATGGAACACCACAGACAATAAACAAATCAGACCTTACCGATAATGGTGATGGCACCTTCACCTTCGACAATGGGGATGGTGCACCGATCACATTCGTGGGGACCGATGACCAGGATGCCACTGAAGTGAACCTTAACGGTCCTATTGATGTAGATGGTGACGGAAATGATGAGACGACGGTACAGGATGCGATCGCCGACTTGGCCGCAATCGCTGAGACGGTTACTAATTTAGTTGACAACAATGATGGTACCATCACTTATACGAATGAGGATGGCACGCCACAGACAATAAACAAATCAGACCTTACCGATAATGGTGATGGCACCTTCACCTTCGACAATGGGGATGGTGCGCCGATCGCATTTGTTGGCACTGATGATCAAACAATAGATGGATTATCTATTGTTGATGGAGAATTGAATATTTCATTGGAAGATGATGCTGTTGCACCAGCAACTGTTGATATGATTAGTGGTGATTTGAACAATGATATAGGATTTGGAACAGATGGTGCTTTATACTTGAACGTTGCTTCAGTTACAATTTCTGAGACGATTACCAACCTTGTCGATAATAACAATGGTACTATCACTTATACAAATGAAAATGGCACCCCTCAAACAGTGAACAAAGCTGATATTTCTGACAATGGGGATGGTACATATACATTCGATAATGGAAATGGTAGTCCAATAACATTTGTGGGAACTGATACCGACGATCAGATAGCAAATGAAGTGAACATAACGGATGCCGGTGGCAACTTCACCGCTACGGAAGTAGAGGGTGCCCTGGCCGAATTGGCAGCGGGCAGTACTGATGACCAGGCCTTGAGCTTGGCCGGTAACACCCTGACATTGGAGGATGGTGGAACTGTTGATCTTAGTGGATACTTGGATGATACGGACACAGATGACCAGACCTTGAGCTTGGCTGGTAACACCTTGACTTTGGAGGATGGTGGAACCGTTGATCTTAGTGGATACTTGGATGATACGGACACAGATGACCAGACCTTGAGCTTGGCCGGTAACACCCTATCGATTGCCGATGGCAACTCGGTAGACCTTAGTGGATATGTAAGTACTGATGACCAGGCCTTGAGCTTGGCGGGTAACACTCTGACCTTGGAGGATGGTGGAACTGTTGACCTTAGCGGATATGTGAGTACTGATGACCAGGCCTTGAGCTTGGCGGGTAACACCTTGACCTTAGAGGATGGTGGAACCGTTGACCTTAGTGGATATGTGAGTACGGATGACCAGATAGCAAATGAAGTTAACATAACAGATGCCGGTGGCAACTTCACCGCTACGGAAGTAGAGGGTGCCTTGGCCGAATTGGCAGCAGGTAGTACTGATGACCAGGCCTTGAGCTTGGCGGGTAACACTTTGACCTTAGAGGATGGTGGAACCGTTGACCTTAGTGGATATGTGAGTACTGACGACCAGGCCTTGAGCTTGGCGGGTAACACCTTGACCTTGGAGGATGGTGGAACCGTTGATCTTAGTGGATATGTGAGTACGGATGACCAGATAGCAAATGAAGTGAACATAACGGATGCCGGTGGCAACTTCACCGCTACGGAAGTAGAGGGTGCCTTGGCCGAATTGGCAGCAGGTAGTACGGATGACCAACAGTTGAACGATACCAATACGGTATTCAATTCAGGAACGAATACATTGACCATTGAATTGGAAGATGGAGGAACTGCAACCGCAGACTTTAGTGCCTTGGATAATGATGATCAAGATATCAGTACAAATGGTACGGCTGGAAATATTTCCATTGATGATGGCAGTTCGATTACATTGAATGTCGATGATGCTGATGCGGTTATTGGAAATGAGGTGACAAATGGAACTGATGCGACCTTGACACGTTCAGGAGCGGGCACTACAGGCGATCCATATACTTTGGATGTTGCTGCAGATGGCATTACCAATGCTGAGATTGCAGATAATGCGGTACAGTTGGAGAATATAGCAGATGGTACTGCGGATGGACAAGTGATGCAATGGGATAATGCTACTTCTTCATGGACTTTAGT